>CALFXW010000203.1 GCA_937957805.1 uncultured Sphingopyxis sp. | reverse complement strand
CCCAGCCCCGATGGCAAAGATGGACAGCATTTGCACAAGGTTGGTAAGCGCGGTTGGGTTTTCGAACGGATGGGCGCTGTTGGCATTAAAGAAACCGCCACCGTTGGTGCCCAGCAGCTTGATCGCTTCCTGACTGGCAACCGGCCCGAGGGAGATGGTTTGGCGAACCCCCTCTAAACCCATGGCATCGACCGATGCGGCCAGCGTCTGCGGCACACCGCTCGCCACCAGAAACAACGCGTAAATGACGCAGATCGGCAGGAGCAAATATAGCGTCACGCGCGTCATATCCGCCCAGAAATTACCGACGCTTTTGGCTTCCCGGCGCGCAAAGCCCCGGAACAGGGCAAAGGCAACCGCAATGCCTGTCGCTGCTGATAGGAAATTATGGATGGTGAGGCCGAACATCTGACTGAAATTGGTCAGGGTCGATTCCCCGCCATACCATTGCCAATTGGTATTGGTCATAAAACTGACGGCGGCGTTAAACGCCCCGTCGGCCCCAACGCCGCCATATGCCAGCGGGTTGAGCGGCAGCACCGCCTGCATCCGCAGCACCACATAGGTCAGCAGGAACAACGCGACGTTGAACAACAGCATATGGACGGCATAGCGCCGCCAGCCCTGTTCCTCGTCCGGGTTGATGCCGCCAAAGCGATATATGGCGCGCTCCACTGGCGCCAAAACCGGGTGCAATAACGTGCGTCGCCCCTCATACAGCGCGAATAACCAAAGCCCGATCGGCTTGGTCAGCGCGAGGAGTATCGCAAAAAAGACAAGGATTAGCGCCCAGCCAGCGGTTGTCATCGCATCATGCTCCGATCAAAAACGTTCGGGCCGCAGCAAAGCGACCAACAGATAGACAAGGATGGCGGCGGCTGTGATGCCCGCCAAAATCAACGACGATGGCATCAGATCACGCCCTTTCGCAAAGGGACAAAAAAGCCAAACACAGCCCCAATAGACCCGCCGAGAGGCCAAGCCAGATAAGATCGGACATGCGCCCATCCCCAAAATTGCCGGAACCCGACATGGGTCCGCTTGGGGTTCGCTCTAGGCGCATCGCCCATTAAGTTTCGCGGGTGAAAATCGGCGATCGCATTAAATTGCCATTAAATCGTGCAACCGGCATTTGGTGTCGGGCGGGCAATCGGGCTAGGCTGGTGCCATGGTTGATGCTGTCCGTTCCGACAAACGCCCCTCCCCCGATGCGCTATTGCGTCAGGCAAATCGTGCGGCGCGCGGGCAGCTCAAAATTTTCCTCGGGGCAGCACCGGGCGTCGGCAAAACATATGCGATGCTGGCCGAAGGGGCGGCGCTGCTAGCAGAGGGGCAGGATGTCGTCGTTGCGGTGGCCGAAACCCATGGTCGCGCCGAAACGCAGGCGCTGCTTGATCCGCTGGAGATCGTGCCGCGACGCAGCACCCAATATCATGGGCGAACGCTGCACGAGATGGATATTGACGCCGTGCTGGCGCGCAAACCCGCCTTGGCGCTGGTCGATGAACTGGCGCACAGCAATGTGGCGGGCAGCCGACACCCCAAAAGGTGGCAGGATGTCGAAGAATTGCTCGATGCGGGCATCAACGTATTTTCCACACTGAACGTCCAGCATGTTGAAAGCCTCAACGATATTGTGACCAGCTTTACGCGCATAAGGGTGCGCGAAACGGTGCCCGATGCGATATTCGAACATGCCGAAATCCAGGTGGTGGATATTCCGCCCGACGAATTGATTGAGCGACTGAAAGACGGCAAAGTCTATGTGCCCGAAGAGGCTAGCCGCGCGCTCAACCATTTTTTTTCCAAGGCAAATTTGTCGGCGCTACGCGAAATGGCGCTGCGCCGCGCGGCGCTCAGCGTTGACCGGCAAATGCTGCAAGAATTGGACGCGACGGCACAGCCGGGCATTTTCGGTGCGGGCGAGCGCATTTTGGTGGCAGTCAACGAACAGCCGGGGGCGGACGAACTGGTGCGCAATGCCAAACGGCTGGCGGATGCGCTGCATGCATCATGGATGGCGGTGCATATCGAAACGCCGCGCAACGAAGCATTTTCAGAAGATGCCCGCCGCCGGGTTGCCGCCGCGCTGGCGCTCGCCGCAAGCTTGGGTGCCACCATCGCCACGGTTCCGGCGGAAAATGTCGTTGATGGCCTGCGTTTTCAGATCGAAGCTATGCACGCGACACAAATCATCATCGGACGCTCGCAGCGCAGTTGGTGGTTCGAACTGCGCCATGGATCGGTTGTCGAAAGGTTGATCAAATATCAGCAGGGCGCGGCAGTGCATGTCATTCCAGCCTCTGCGCCTGCGGCAAACCCGTCTAGCAGTTTCACAAGTTTGATGCGCGGGTGGGGCAGCCCACGCAGCTATATCATCATGGCGATATGGCTTGCGGCAACGACATTGGTGGCACGCATCGCCCAGCCATGGATTGGTGTGGGTGCTATCGACCTCCTTTACCTCATCCCCATCATTCTTTCCGCAAGCATTTATGGCCTGCGCCCCGGCCTGATCGCTGGCATGGTTGCCGCGCTGGCATTTAATTTCTTCTTTCTACCACCGATCCACACGTTCACCATTTCCGACCCCCAAAGCCTGCTGACCATGCTGATCTTGATGGTGGTCGCTGCATTCACCAGCAATCTTGCCGGACGGCTGCGCAACCGGGCACGTGTCGGGGTGCGCGGTGCGCAGGAAAGCGCGGCCTTGGCGGCTTTTTCCCAAACGCTTGCCCGCGCATCCAACCGCGCGGCGACAGCTAAAACGGTCTGTGCCGAAGTCGCCCGCTTGATGCAGGTGCAAACCTTGCTGATGGTCAACCGGGACGGAATATTGCAAATGGCCGACGCCTATCCGCATCCGATTGTGCTCGACCCCATCGACAGCGCAGCCGCTGAATGGGCGTGGCGCCGGGGGGAATTGGCGGGTAACGGCAGCGCGACATTATCCTCCGCCAATTGGCAATTTCACCCGTTAAAAACGGGGCTTGGCACCTTGGCCGTGCTTGGCCTAGCGCGCGAAGATGGCCGTGACCCGGTTCCAGCGGATCGCGCGGTTTTGCTGTCTACTCTGGTTGGTCAGGCAGCGTTGGCGCACGAACGGCTCCATCTGGAGGATGAAATGCGCGGCATGTCCCTGCTCAAGGAACGTGACCGACTACGCGCCGCGCTATTGTCGTCGATCGGCCATGACCTGCGCACCCCGCTGACCGGGGTAACCAGCGCGATAGAGGCAATCCAGACCGAGCACCCCGATGCGGCGACATTGCCACTGGCGCGCACCGAGCTGGCCAAGCTGCGCCGTTTTCTCGACAATTTGGTCGATATGGTGCGCTTGGATGCCGACGCCCTGAAACTGACCGTTGAACCTGTTGATCTGACCGATGCCGCCGCCACCGCCATCCACGATCTCAAAGAAACGCTCAAGGGATATCATATTGATTTTCAAGTGCCGCCCAGCTTGCCGCTGGTACGCGCCGATGCCCGCTTGCTCCACCATATTTTAATCAATCTGCTCGCCAACGCGGTGCAACATGGCGGGGGCGCGGGGGCAATCACCCTCGCCGGTCAGCGCCAACCCGATGCCGTCCTCCTCAGCGTCCGCGACCAAGGGCAAGGTTTCGACCCGGGGATGGAAGACAATATTTTTGAAACATTTGCGCAAGGCTCCGGTGGCGACCGCCACGGCGGCAGCGGCCTCGGCCTCGCCATAGTCAAGGGGTTTGCCGAAGCCATGGGGCTGAGCGTCACCGCCGCCAACCACCCCGATGGCGGCGCGATTTTCACCCTATATTTCGGATCATCGACCATCGTTACCGAATGAGCAGGCAATGACTGGCCCAAGCCGCGCGGCAGCGAGCGCGGTAATCGCGTTGCGCCACGGTTGACAGACGACCCAAAACCCCCAAGGACAATGCCGGAAATGGCGCAAAAGCGCCACCTGTCGCTGCATGTTGAGGAGCCGCAGCCATGAACACCCATATTTTCAGCCATCCGCGTGGAATAGAGATTGGTGAACTGGCCGAACGGTTGCTCGGTAAGGGGTTGGGGCAGCTGGAACCCGAAGAAGTGCGCGTGCTCGAAGCGATTGCCGCCCACGCGCCAACCAGCCGCGATGCCGCCGATGTGGCGGATGACAGCGCAACCCACGGCGAGCGTTTGGCCGACAAAGTGGCAGCGGTTGGCGGTTCCTGGGCCTTCATCATCGGCTTTGGCTTTGTCCTGCTGTTCTGGATGCTGCTCAACACCGATGTGCTCGCGCATTGGCACATGGCCTTTGACCCTTACCCCTACACCTTCCTAAACCTGATGCTGTCGATGCTGGCGGCGATTCAGGCCCCGATCATCATGATGAGCCAGAACCGCCAAGCCGCCAAAGACCGGCTGTCGGCCAGTCTGGATTATGAGGTGAATTTGCGCGCCGAACTGGAAATCGGCCGCTTGCAGGAAATGGTCGAAATATTGGCGGCAAAGCTGGACCGCGCTTTGCCTGCCGCGGCAACTGACGGGGCCGGTTGATGGCCGCCGCACAGCCAGCCGGCACGGTGGCGGACGTAAAGGGACATCGCGCGGCGGTGCGCTTTGTCCTCTCGACCATGTTTCTGAACGCCATGGCCTTTGGCGTCATCATCCCTGTGGTGCCTGATCTGGTGATGGCGCTATCGCACAGCAATATTGCCCATGCGACGGCAATTGGTGGCTGGCTGTCGCTCACCTTTGCTGCGATGCAGTTCGTCTTTTCACCCGTCATCGGCAATTTGTCCGACCGGTTCGGGCGGCGACCGGTGCTGCTCGGCTCGCTGTTCGGTTTTGCCTGTGATTTTGTGATTATGGCGCTGGCCCCGACGCTGGGCTGGCTGTTTCTGGCGCGGGTTTTGAGCGGCCTTTTCGGCTCCACCAACGCGCCCGCGCAAGCGGTGCTGGCCGACATTACCCCGGCGGATGATCGTGCCCGCCTCTATGGTCTTATCTCTGCCGCATTTGGCGCAGGCTTTGTCATGGGCCCGGCGGTCGGCGGGTTGTTGGGCGAATTTGATTATCGCTGGCCCTTTTATGCCTCTGCCATCCTCGCCTTTGCCAATTTTGCTTATGGCTGGCTGGCGCTGCCTGAAACGCTGGCACCCGAGAATCGCCGCCCCTTTGACTGGCGGCGCGCCAACCCGGTGGGTGCGCTCATCAAGCTCCGGCAGATGCCGGGGCTGACGCCGATCACCATAATCTATTTCCTCTGGCAGCTCGCCAGCCTCATTTACCCGATGACCTGGGCCTATTTCGCCATTGGCCGCTTTGGCTGGTCGAACGCGCTGGTCGGCGTATCGCTGGCGCTGATGGGTGTCGCCATGGCGATTGCCCAGTCGCTGTTCGCGCGGCGCGCCATTGCCCGCTTTGGCGAACGGCGCATGGCCGAGATTGGGTTGGTGGGGGCCATCACGATCATGGTGATATTGACCTTCAACGAAAATGGCTGGGTGGCACTGGCCGTGATGCCGTTAATCGCCATTTCATCCTTCATCCACCCGTGCCTGACCGCGATGATGACCCGCCGCGCCAACCGAACCACCCAGGGCGAAGTACAAGGCATCGCATCGAGCAGCATGGCGGTGGGATCGGTCATCGCGCCGCTGCTCTACAACCCCCTGCTCGCCTGGTTCACCAGCGCAGACGCCCCGGTGCATTTTTACGGCATCGGCTTTGCCGTAGCGTCGTTGATAGCCATCAGCGCGCTTTTTGGTCTGGTGCGCTTACCACGCGCGCAATAGGCGCGCCGCGCCAAAATCCGGCATATCCTGCCCCCACACCGTGCAAAGACCGACCATACCATTACGCAAATAGGTATATATTTGGACAAATTTCCATATTTCGCGTAAATGCACTTGCATAACAATACGCAATATGCTTTGGTAGCCGCAAAATTACCAAATCCTATATTGGGGGAGCATATTGTGATGAAAGTCGGTTCGCGGGCGCAATTTCTGGCAAGTTCGGCACTTTTCGTGGCGCTGACGGCTTTTTCAGCCCCGGCATTTGCGCAAGATTCAGCGACAAATGGTGGCACGGCGGCAGAAGCAAATGCGGCGGATGCGGGCGATGATGCGATTATCGTCACCGCGCGGCGGCGTTCCGAACTGCTGCAGGATGTGCCGATTGCGGTAACCGCGGTCAATGCAGAGGCAATGGCCGCACGCGGTTGGGACGCGGTAAGCGATCTGCAACAGGCCGCGCCCAACATCAGCTTTACCCCGGGTCAGGGCGGTAACAGCGGCGGCATCGCCCCCTTCATCCGCGGGGTCGGCGAAAATGACTTCATCATCACCTCCGACCCGGCGGTCGGCCTATATATCGATGGCGTTTACATCGCGCGCACCTTTGGCGCGATGACCGAGTTGATGGGCATCGACCAGATTGAAGTGTTGCGCGGCCCACAGGGTTCGCTGTTCGGCAAAAACACGATCGGCGGTGCCATCAACATCACCACCCACACGCCGGAATCCTATCTGAACGGTGAAGCCGATGTGCGTTATGGCCGTTTCAACGATGTGCGCGTGCGCGCGCGGGTTGACGTGCCGCTTTCCGACAGCTGGTCGCTGGGGTTGAGCGCGCTGGGCAATTTCGGCGAAGGCTGGCAGCGCATCCCGTCGGGCAAAAATCTGGGCAATCGCAACGTCATTGCCGGGCGCGCCACGCTCCACCATGATGGCGATCTGCTCGACATGACGCTGTCGGTGGACGGGCTGCACCGCCGCCAGAACAGCGCCGCACACTCTATGCTGGCCTTTACGCCGAGCTTTTTCTCCGGCCTGCAAAGCAGCGTCCTCGGCCCCTGCTGCACCGTGCCGCCGAGCATCAATCAGACCGACAGCACGCCGTTCCTGAACCGGGATGATGGCGATGCGCTGAACACCAACCTCAAGCTCGCCTATGACATTGGCGACGGGCGCTTGACCTCCATCACCGCCTATCGCTGGCTCCACATGATTTTCGGGCGCGATGGCGACGCATCGGCAGCGATCAATTATGCGGGCGACATTCACGACGAACGCACCCGGCAATTTTCGCAGGAATTGCAATATAATACGCCCTTTGCGCAGGATCGCGGCAATTTGCTGATCGGCGCATATTATTTCCGCGAACATTCAACCGACGCGACCCAGCTGATCGTGGCGGAGGGGCTGTATCAGGCGCTGCTCAACGCCGGTTTCCCGCCGCCGGTTGCGACCGCGCTCGATTTCAACATCGACTTTCTCAACCGGCAGGTGACGACCAATTATGCGCTGTTCGGCAATGTCACCTTTGACATCACCGACGCGCTGACCATCGAATTGGGGGGGCGCTACACGCACGAACGCAAGCGCTTTTTCCAACAGGCGATCCGCAATGAATCGGGGGCTCCGCTGCTCGCCGGGACGCCGAGCTATCGCCTCGCCGAAAGCTGGAATAATTTCTCACCACGCGCGTCGCTATCTTATGACCTTGCCGACAATGCGATGCTCTATGCCAGCTGGACGCGCGGTTTCCGTTCGGGCGGGTTCAATGGTCGCCCGACCTCGCTCGAAGAAGTGGGCAGCTATGACCCCGAAACGCTGACCGCGTGGGAAATGGGGATCAAAACCGAACCCAGCCATGGTTTTACCTTTAACGTTTCGGCTTTCCGCAACAATTATCGCAATCAGCAATTGCTGATTACGACGGTGTCGGCATCAACCGGTCTGCTGGTCGTGCGCACCGAAAATGCGGGCCGTTCGCGCATTCAGGGGGTGGAGGTGGAAACCAGCGCCCGCATCACGCCCGAACTGACGCTGAGCGGCGCGATCGGCCTGCTGGACGCCAAATATCTGCGCTTCATCTCGGTCATCGCGGGCGTGCCGACCGACGTGTCGAACCGCACGCCAAAGCAGGCCCCCGAAGTGACGGCAGCGGCCAGCATCGCCTATGACACCGACCTTAGCGAACAATTGGCATGGGGTTTCCGCATCGACGCCAATTACCGCACCGCAACCTTCATCGACGTTGAAAATACGCCGTTGCTGCGCGCGCCGCGCCATGTGTTGATGAATATCTCCACCAGCTTCACCCTGCCGCAAACCGGCTGGTCGTTGCGTCTGGCGGTCGACAATGTCACCAACCAGCGCGTGCCGGTCGCCGGATATGACGGCAGCGGGGCATTTGGCTTTGTCGAAGCCTATTTCAACGATCCGCGCCGCTGGTCGGCAACGATCGCCTATCGTTTCTAAGATTTAACGCTTTCGGCGCCGGGACGCCCCGCCTGCGCACCCATAACAAACAAGGGTGCGCGGGCGGGGCATCTTTTCAGATGCCGCCCCCGACCGGCGGGTGGCCCATCGCGTCCAGCGCATCGCTGAGCGCGCGGGTGCAGGCATCGAGCGCCACTGCATCGACGCTGCGGACAACGAAATTGCAGCCGACCCGCCCTTCACGGAAAAAGGGATAGCTGCCAATCTGGCAGCCATCATGCGCCTGTTCCGTTTCGCGCAGCAGATCCGCAATCTCGCTTTCCTGCACCCAGCAGCCGATGGTGGTGGAACGCAGCGGTGCGCCCCCTTCGAGCATGCCGGTCAGTGCATCAAGCATCCCCGCCGTAATCGCGGGCACCCCTGCCATGATGAAAATATTGCCATGGCGGATGCCGGGCGCGCCCGACATGCGGTTGACGATTAGTTCGGCCCCGGCGGGCACCCGCGCCATGCGCAACCGCGCGTCATTCACCCCGCCCTTGTCGGCATAATAGCGTGTGAGCACCGCCACCGCATCGGGGTGATATTCGACACCGACCCCCAAAGCCTTGGCGATCGCATCAACCGTAATATCATCATGCGTCGGGCCGATGCCCCCGGTGGTAAAGAGGTAATCATGCGATGCCGACAGCGCCTGCACCGCACCGATTATCGCACCCTCCACATCGCCGACGACGCGCACATGGCAAAGCCTTATGCCCTGAACATTCAGCCAGCGGCCAATCTGGCCGATATTTTTATCCTCTGTCCGGCCGGACAATATTTCGTCGCCAATGATGATGAGGGCGGCGGTCCAAATGCGTGGTGCAGTCATAGCCCAAAGCTTAGCCGCATTGCCCGCGATGAAAAGGGGCTTGCACAAAGCAAACGCCCCCCTCGCCAATATCGTCCAGCACTGCTATGCTCGCCGCCATGCAATATGTAATCGCTGATCAGGAAAACGCGCTGCGCGACGGCACGATTAAACTCCATGGGCCGGATGCTTTTGCCGGGATGCGCCGCGCGGGCGCGCTGGCTGCTGCCGCGCTCGACATGCTTGTCCCCCATGTGGTGCCTGGCGCAATCACGGTTGAGCTGGATAAATTGGTGCTCGATTTCGTGCTGGCGGCGGGCGCGGTTCCAGCGACCGTCGGTTATCGCGGCTATGCCCATGCCAGTTGTATTTCGATCAACCATGTCGTCTGCCACGGCATTCCGTCCGAAAAAACGCTGAAAGATGGCGATATTGTCAATATCGACATCACCGTCATCGTCGATGGCTGGCATGGCGACAACAGCCGTATGTTCCTGGTTGGCGATGTCCCCTTGCGCGCGCGGCGGCTGGTCGATGTTACCTATGAATGTCTGCTGCTCGGCATCGAACAGGCGCGCCCCGGCAAACATGTCGGCGATATTGGGGCGGCGATTCAGGCGCATGCCGAACGGCAGCGTTATGGCGTGGTGCGTGATTTTTGCGGTCATGGTCTGGGCCGATTATTCCATGACGCGCCCGAAATCGCCCATTTCGGGCGTCCGGGCACCGGGCCGGAACTGCGCCCCGGCATGTTTTTCACCATCGAACCGATGATCAATCTGGGCAAGCCGGGGGTCAAATTGCTCGACGATGGCTGGACGGCGGTGACCCGCGACCGCAGCCTGTCCGCGCAGTTTGAACATAGCATCGGCATTACTGAGGATGGGTGTGAGATTTTCACATCCAGCCCCGGCGGCTTCGACCGCCCGCCCTACTAAAGCCGGATTGCCCCAAAAACGGGCAGCGGCATGGGCTTTGCCCGATTTTGCGGCAGTTTGGGCGATATGGCGGCCAGCGTCCGCACGCAAATCTGCGCCGGACCAAATGGCACAATATCTGCATATCAGATTGTAGCAGCGCGCATGCCCCCCCGCGCGCCACCCATTTGGTGATTGAGGATCCGCATGAAAAAAATTGAAGCCGTCATCAAACCCTTCAAACTTGATGAGGTGAAGGAAGCCCTGCACGAAGTGGGGGTTTCGGGCATCACCGTCACCGAGGCCAAGGGCTTTGGCCGTCAAAAGGGGCATACCGAACTTTATCGCGGTGCCGAATATGTCGTCGACTTCCTGCCCAAGGTGAAATTGGAAGTGGTGGTCGATGATGCGCTGGCCGAACGGGTGGTCGAAGCGATCGCCGCCGCCGCGCAAACCGGCCGCATCGGCGATGGCAAGATTTTCGTCAGCAGCATCGAAAGCGCGTTGCGGATACGCACCGGCGAACGCGACAGCGACGCTCTCTAACAACTTTCAAAACAAAAGGACGTTCGCACCATGGCCAACAGCCCCAAGGATATTCTGAACCTGATCGCCGAGAAGGACGTGGAATGGGTTGACCTGCGTTTCACCGACCCAAAGGGTAAGTGGCAGCATCTGACGATGACCGCCGCGCTGATCGATGAAGATCAGCTCGAAGATGGGTTGATGTTCGATGGTTCGTCGATCGAAGGGTGGAAGGCGATCAACGAATCGGACATGATCCTGAAACCCGACTTGGACGCCGTCCACCTCGACCCGTTCAGTGCGACGCCGATGCTCGTCATCTTCTGCGACATCGTCGAACCATCGACCGGCGAACTTTATGCGCGTGACCCGCGTTCGACCGCCAAGCGCGCCGAAGCCTATGTGCAGGCGAGCGGCATTGCCGACACCGTCTATGTCGGCCCCGAAGCGGAATTTTTCATGTTTGACGATGTCCGCTTTGAAAATGGCTATGCCGCATCGGGTTACAGCATCGATGACATCGAACTGCCGACCAATAGCGCGCGCCAATATGAAGGCGGCAATCTGGCCCACCGCCCGCGCGCCAAGGGTGGTTATTTCCCCGTCGCGCCGGTGGACAGCGCGGTCGATATTCGCGCCGAAATGGTTTCGACGATGCGCGAAATGGGGCTCAACATGGACAAGCACCACCATGAAGTGGCCGCCGCGCAGCATGAATTGGGCGTGACGTTCGACACGCTGGTCAAGACCGCCGACAATATGCAGATCTACAAATATGTCGTCCATCAGGTCGCGCATGCTTATGGCAAAACCGCCACATTCATGCCCAAGCCGATCAAGGATGATAATGGCAGCGGCATGCACACCCACATGTCGCTGTGGGCAAAGGGCAATCCGCTGTTCGCCGGCAATGGTTATGCCGGATTGTCGGACACCTGCCTCTATTTCATCGGTGGCGTCATCAAACATGCCAAGGCGCTGAACGCCTTCACCAACCCGTCGACCAACAGCTACAAGCGGCTGGTGCCGGGGTTTGAGGCACCGGTGTTGCTGGCATATTCCAGCCGCAACCGTTCGGCATCCTGCCGCATCCCCTATGGCGCGGGGGCCAAGGCCAAGCGCGTCGAATTCCGTTTCCCCGACGCGATGGCCAACCCCTATCTCGCCTATGCCGCCTTGTTGATGGCGGGCCTCGACGGGATTGAAAACCGCATCCACCCCGGTGATGCGATGGACAAGAACCTCTACGATTTGCCGCCCGAGGAATTAAAGGATGTACCGACCGTTTGCGGTTCGCTGCGCGAAGCATTGGATGCGCTGAGCGCCGATTATCAATTCCTGCTCAAAGGCGATGTTTTCTCGAAGGATCAGATTGACGCCTATGTCGAACTGAAATGGGGCGAAGTCTACCGCTGGGAAATGGCCCCCAGCCCGGTCGAGTTCGACATGTATTACAGCGCCTGATCGCGCAAAAACGCCAGAAAAGGGGGGCGTGGGCAACGATGCCTGCGCCCCATTTTTGGTCTATCCCAATATCATGACGTCAGTTTTGCTTGCGCCTTTTGGCGGATTTTGCTTGCCCGCGCGCGCGGTGCGCCATAGCCTTGGCGGATGATGAACTGGCTTCGCGCGGTCGCGCTCTTCACCCTTTTGGCAATATCGAACAGCGCCTATGCCGCCGCATCGCCCGCTGAAACGCGCATGGCGCGCTATGTCACCGCCGACCGCCCCTATGGCGAAGCGCTGCTCGAACGGCTGGTCAATCAAAATAGCGGGACACTCAACAGCGAAGGGGTGCGGATTGTCGGGCAGATGATGCGCACCGAATTGGAGGGGTTGGGCTTTACTGTCGAATGGGTTGACGGCACGCCATTCAACCGCGCGGGGCATATTATCGCAACCCATGTCGGCAATGGGCGCGGCAAGCGCGTGTTGATGATCGGCCATCTCGACACCGTATTCGAAGCGGACTCCCCATTTCAGACCTATAGCGTGGCGGGCAATATCGCGACGGGGCCGGGCGTTGGCGATGACAAGGGCGGTCTGGTCGTCATCATCGGCATTTTGCGCGCGATGCGTGATGCCGGAACGCTGGCCAATGCCGATATAAAGGTGGTGCTGACCGGCGATGAAGAACGTATGGGTTCGCCAGTTTCGCTGTCACGCGGCGATTTGGTCGCGGCGGCGCAATGGGCCGATGTTGCGCTGGAATATGAAAATCTGGTGCGCGATGCGACCCATGATTATGGCACCATCGCCCGCCGTTCGTCGAGTAATTGGCAAATCAACATCCATAGCGAAAGCGGGCATAGCAGCGGGATTTTCAGCGATGGCGTCGGCTATGGTGCCATTTATGAAATGTCGCGGATTTTGGACAGCTTTCGGCGCGAACTCAGGGAACCCAATCTGACCTACAATGTGTCGCTGGTCGCAGGGGGCACGCCCGCACAATTTGATACCACACTGGAACGCGCCGACGGGCGCGGCAAGACCAACATCATCCCCGCCGATGCGGTGGCGCGCGGCGATTTGCGCAGCCTGACCGTTGAACAGGATGCCCGCGTGCGCGCACGGATGACCGAAATCGTCGCCGCCCACCTGCCCGGCACCAGCGGGGAAATTGTCTTTGACGATGGCTATCCGCCCATGTCGCCAACGCCGGGCAATCAGGCGCTGCTCGACCAACTCAACATCGTCAATCGGGACATGCGCCTCGCCGAAATGCCCGCGCTGCCGCCAATTCGGCGTGGCGCGGCGGATTCGGGCTTTGCCGCCCCCTATGTCGACACGCTGGGCGGGCTTGGCCCGTCCGCCAATGGCAGCCATGCAGTGGGCGAAACGCTCGAACTCGACACGATACCGCTGATGGCGCTGCGTTCGGCGGTGCTGATCAGCCGCCTGTCGCGCCAACCGCGCCCAGTCAGCTGATATTTTGGCAGCGCGCTGAAATATCGGCCATTTTGCGTGAAAAAGGGTTGCACCTCGCAACCCATTGCCGCACCTTGTGCCATCCAGAATCAGCATTTTGACGGGAGTTTGTGATGGGCGATTATCTGCGACATTATATCGGCGGCCAATGGGTCGATAGCATCGGCGGCAGCGTCCATGACGTCATCAGCCCGTCGACCGAAGAAGCGTGCAGCCGCGTGGTTTATGGCACCAGCGCGGATGTCGATGCGGCGGTTGCCGCCGCGCGGGCCGCATTCGCCAGCTTCTCTCAAACCAGCCGCGAAGAACGGCTGGCGCTGATGGGCCGGATTGTCGAGGAATATAAAAAGCGTGCGCCCGACCTTGGCCGGTCGATGGCAGAGGAAATGGGCGCGCCGGTCAGTTTCGCGATGACCGCACAGGTTGGCGCGGGGATGGGCGGCTTTCTGGGCACGATGGAGGCGCTGAAAAACTTTGAATTCAGCGAAAATCATGGTGGCTACAGCACCCATTATGAACCGATCGGCGTGGTCGGGATGATTACGCCGTGGAACTGGCCGCTGAACCAAATTGCTTTGAAGGTCGCGCCCGCTTTGGCTGCGGGCAACACAATGGTGCTCAAACCGTCCGAAGAATGTCCGGGCAATGCGGTTATTTTTGCCGAGATTTTGGACGCAGCGGGCGTGCCGGCGGGCGTCTTCAACCTCGTCCTCGGTGACGGGCCGGGCGTCGGTGCCGCCATTTCTGCGCACAGCGATGTCGAGATGGTGAGCTTTACCGGCTCGACGCGTGCGGGCATCCTCGTCGCCAAAGCCGCTGCCGACACGGTAAAGCGTGTCCATCAGGAACTGGGCGGCAAATCCCCCAATCTGGTGCTGCCCGATGCCGATTTTGCCGCGCATCTGGCCCCGACCGCGATGGGCCCGTTGGTCAACACCGGGCAAAGCTGCATCGCGCCGACGCGCATTTTGGTGCCGCGCGAACGCGAAGCCGAAGCCGCCGGTTTTCTGGCCACCATGTATGGCGCAACCCCGGTTGGCGACCCCTTGGCCGAAGGGGGGCATTTGGGGCCGGTGGTCAACAAGGCGCAATATGACAAGATTCGCGGCCTCATCCAGTCCGCGATTGATGAAGGGGCCAAGCTTGAATGTGGCGGCACCGACCTGCCCGCCAACGTCAATCGCGGCTATTATATCCAGCCGACCGTCTTTTCGGGCGTCACCCCCGACATGCGCATCGCGCAGGAGGAGATTTTTGGCCCCGTCGCGACCGTCATGGCCTATGACAATCTGGAACAGGGGATCGAGATTGCCAATGATACCGCCTATGGTCTGTCGGCGGTGATTTCGGGTGATCCGGCCAAGGCCGCGAGCATTGCACCGCGCCTGCGCGCCGGGATGGTTGCGGTCAATAATTGGGGGCCAGCCCCCGGCGCACCCTTTGGCGGCTATAAACAGTCGGGCAATGGCCGCGAAGGCGGACTCCACGGCCTCAAAGACTTTATGGAGGTAAAGTCGATTTCGGGGCTGTAGGGCTGAAGATCTGATTTTCTGATGTGCAAGATGGGGGGCGGCCAAAACCGCCCCCTTTTGTTATTTGCCATTCCGGCGCAGCAGAAAAATCCCATGGTCGGCGAATAAATTGGCCGCTGCCGCGCTGCGCCGCCTTTCCCCGCTCAAAAACCATTGCCCATCAATCGCAATGTCGCGTTCGGCGAGCAGGCTGCGAAAATCATCAATCGTCACATGGTGGATGTTGGGCGTGTCATACCAGCGCGCCGGCAATTGCCGCGTCACCGGCATCCGCCCCCCAAAGGCGAGCGCGAGGCGGATCCGCCATTGTGCAAAATTGGGAAAGGAAACAAAGGCTTGGTGCGCAATGCGCAGCAACGAATCAACCACCAGATCGGGCCTTTTGGTGGTTTGCAGCGTTTGCGACAAAATCGCATAGTCAAATGCGGCATGCGGATAATCGACGAGATCGCTATCGGCATCGCCCTGAATCACCGACAGCCCGCGCGCCACACAGGCCGACACATTAGCAGGGTCAATCTCCAGCCCGCGCGCATCCACCCCCTTGGCCCGGCGCAAATGGTGGAGCAGCGCACCATCGCCGCAGCCGACGTCAAGAACGCGGCTGCCCGCGCGCACCGCATCGGCAATTACCGCAAGGTCGGGGCGCAGCATCGGCTCGTTCATCCATCCGCCCCCATGTTGAGGAAACCCGCCACCACCCGGTCAAATTCCGGCAGGTCGAGGAAAAAGGCATCATGGCCAAAGGGGCTGGAAAGTTCGACCGCGCTCACCTGTGCGCCAGCAGCATTGAGCGCATGGGCGATGCTGCGGCTCTCGCTCGTCGGGTAGAGCCAGTCGCTGTCAAAGCTGACGAGGCAAAATCGCGTGCGCGTGCCGCGAAATGCATGGGCAAGGTGCCCGCCAAACTCCTCCGCCAAGTCGAAATAATCGATAGCGCGGGTGATATAGAGATAGCTGTTGGCGTCAAAACGGTCGGTAAAGCTCAGCCCCTGATGCCGCAAATAGGATTCGACCTGAAAATCTGCATCAAAACCAAAGCTTTTGGCGTCGCGCCCCTGCAAGCGGCGACCAAATTTTTCGGTCAACCCATGTTCGGACAAATAGGTGATGTGCGCCGCCATACGCGCCACCGCCAGCCCGGCAGCCGGCCCCTGCCCATCGGCATAATAATTGCCATGCCGCCAATTTGGATCGGCCATGATTGCCTGTCGGCCAACTTCATGAAAGGCAATATTCTGCGCGCTGTGCCGCGCGGTGGATGCGATGATCAGCGCTGCGCCGACCCGCGTCGGGAAATGGGCAGCCCAGGCCAGCGCCTGCATCCCCCCCATCGACCCGCCGACCACCGCATGGAGTTTTTCGATGCCCAGATAATCCATCAGCAAGGTCTGGCTGCGCGCCATGTCCGAAATGGTGACGACCGGAAAGCGCATCGCCCAGGGTGCACCATCCGCCGCCGGGGTTTCCGGCCCGCTGCTGCCCATACAGCCGCCGATTGCATTGGCAGCGATGACGCAAAAACGGTTGGTATCAATCGGCTTGCCCGGCCCCACCATTCGCGTCCACCAGCCGGGTTTGCCGGTCTTTGGGTGGGTGGAGGCAACATGCTGATCGCCGGTCAGCGCATGGCAGATCAATATCGCATTGCTTTTGTCGGGGTTGAGCGTGCCATAGCTTTCATAGGCCAGCGTCACCGGCGATAAAATCTGCCCGCAATCCAGCTTTAGCTGGGCGGGGAGGGTCACCTGTCGATCTAGGCCAAAGCGGGCATCTTCTTGCATCGCAGCGGGTGGATAGGGGCAAGCCGCCATATCGGCAAGGGGGGCCAGCGATATGCTTGCCGACCCGCTTGCAGCCCCGCTTGCCGCAATGTGGGGAAAAGACTATGCGCCGTGCCACTATGACAAACTCTCCCCAGCCTGCCACCCCGTCCGCACCAAAGCCCAACGACTGGGTGATGGGCATCGCCCCCTATGTCCCCGGCCGCGCGAGCGCAGATGATGGCCGCCCGGTCGCCAAATTATCGTCGAACGAGAATCCGCTGGGGTGCAGCCCGCAGGCGCGCGACGCCTTTGTGCAGGCGCGCGACCTGTCGCGCTATCCCGACCCGTCGGCAAGTGCATTGCGCGAAGCATTGGCTGATGCGCATGGGTTGGACCCGGCGCGGATCATCTGTGGCACCGGGTCGGACGAGCTGCTCCACCTCGCCGCCGGTGCCTTTGCCGGGCCGGGGGATGAGATTATCTATGTCCGCTATGGCTTTGCGGTTTATGACATTGCCGCCCGCCGCGTCGGCGCGACCCCCATTGTCGCGCCCGATGCCGCGTATGGCACCGATGTCGATGCGATTTTGGCGGTAGTGACCGAACGAACGCGCGTCATTTACGTCGCCAACCCCAATAATCCGACCGGGACGCTGATGACGGCAGCGGATGTGGCGCGGCTCCATGCCGGGTTGCGCGCCGACATTTTGCTGGTGCTCGATCAGGCATATGCCGAATATCTCGAACCCGGCGAAGATGATGGCGGCATCGCCATTGCCCGCAATGCGGCCAATATATTCGTCACCCGCACCTTTTCCAAAATCTATGGCCTCGCCGCCGAACGCATTGGCTGGGGCTATGCCGCGCCCGCAATTATCGATGCGCTGCACCGCATCCGCGCGCCATTCAACGTCACCAATGCCGGACAGCGCGCCGCGCTGGCCGCCTTGGCAGACAAGGGTTTTGTCGATCAAAGCCGCGAACATAACGCCCATTGGCGCCAATGGCTGGCCAAGGAAGTGGAGGGGCTGGGCAACCATGGCATCAGCATCGTTCCATCGGCGACCAATTTCCTGCTGATATTGTTCGAAGGCGCACTGTCCGCCGAAGATGCCTATAAGGCACTGACAATGGCGGGCTTTATGACCCGCTGGCTGCCCAATCAGGGGCTGGCCCATGCGCTGCGCATTTCGATCGGCACCGCTGAAGAGATGCAGGGCCTCGCCGCCGCGCTGCGCCGGATTGTCACCGGCGAATGAGCCAACGACGCACCCGATGACCGAAGCCGACCCCAAAAACGCACCCGAACGCGTCGCCATCGTCGGGTTGGGGTTGCTTGGATCATCGCTGGCGCGCGCCATTGCGGCCCATCTGCCCGATGTGATCGTCAACGGTTATGATGCGGATGCGGGCGTGCGCGCACGTTGCGCGGCGCTGGGCCTGTGCAATCGCCTCCATGAAACCCCCGCAGCAGCGGTTGCCGACGCCGATCTGGTGCTATTGTGTGTGCCGGTCGGCGCGATGGGGGATGCGGCGCGCGCCATTGCCCCTGCTTTATCGCCCGATGCGGTCATTTCCGATGTCGGATCATCCAAGGCGAGCGTGCTTGCCCAATTGCAGGCCGCGCTGCCGCTGCATGACGTCATCCCCGCCCACCCGGTCGCCGGCACCGAAAAAAGCGGGCCGGAAGCCGGCTTTGCCAGCCTGTTCCACCAGCGCTGGTGCATTTTAACCCCGCCCGCCGGTGCCAATGCGGCGGCTGTGGCGCTGGTCGGCGATTTTTGGCGCGCGCTTGGTGCCCATGTCGAGCATATGGATGCCGCGCACCATGATATGGTGCTGGCCGTCACCAGCCATTTGCCCCATTTGATCGCTTATACGATTGTCGGCACCGCGTCCGACCTCGAACAGGTGAGCGAGGGGGAAGTGATTAAATATTCGGCCGGGGGCTTTCGTGATTTCACCCGCATCGCCGCATCCGACCCCATAATGTGGCGCGACGTTTTCCTGCACAATCGCGATGCCGTTTTGACGATGCTGCAACGATTTACCGAGGATTTGACCGCATTGCAGCGCGCCATCCGCGTCGGGGATGGCGATATGCTATTCGACCATTTCACCCGCACCCGCGCGATCCGTCAAAGCATCATCCAAGAGGGGCAGGATGATGCTGCCCCCGATTTTGGTCGCCGCCACGATTAGCGGCTTTGCGCGTTGAGCAGGTTAATCGCCCGATGCGCCAAATTTTCTGCTTCATCGCGCGGCAGCCCGGCGCGAATGGTTGCACCAACCTGATAGGATATGGTGCCCGGCAATCGCACCCAGCGCCAGCGTGCATGGCGCAATGCGCCGCTGTTGACCGCAATCGGGATCACATCCACCCCTAAAAGCGCATATAATCCAGCAAAACCGCTGCGAATCGACGGATGTTCGCCATGGGGAA
The DNA here is from genome assembly GCA_937957805.1 of uncultured Sphingopyxis sp. Classification (GTDB taxonomy): domain Bacteria; phylum Pseudomonadota; class Alphaproteobacteria; order Sphingomonadales; family Sphingomonadaceae; genus Sphingopyxis. The sequence goes on along the minus strand of CALFXW010000203.1, from coordinate 19,056 downwards.
CGCGTGTCCCCTCTGGAAGGAGAATCAACGGCCGGCCCTTTGCCATGACGTCGAGCGCACTGCGCCGCATCTGGCGCAATGCCTTGGCCCCCGCGTCGCGTTCGATGGGCAACAGGCCGTAACGGCGCGCCAACCGCCCCCACAGGGGGATGTCGAACAATTCCGCCTTGGCAAATACCACTGGGCGATGGAATAATAGCGGCATATCGATGGTTTCGAACATCGCTTCATGCTTCATGATGACAAAGGCTGCGCCGGTTGGCAGCACGCCCGTCACCTGCACCCTTTGCCCCAGCAATATCGCGGCGCAAATGCGGTGCCACCTGCTCCAGCACCGGGTCAGCGTCACCAGCGCGCCCTGTGAAAAGGGCGCCAGAATCGCCGCCAGTCCGACCAGCAATAGGCTGCCGACATAAAAAAATATGCCCCACACCACGGTACGGATCGCGGAAATCAGGGGAAAAACCTGTTGCACGCGCGCCTAATCCTATAGTCCGACCACGGAACCGGCGATGCGCAGCAGCAATTTATTATATTCGCGCAGCAGGGTTTGAAAACGCGGGCGCGACGGCACGGCGTCCGCCACCACAATTACATCGGCAGGCAGGCTTTGCTGCAATTCAAAGCGTGCGCGACGCATATGCCAGTCGGTGGTGACAAGGCGGATCGAATGATAGCCGCGACGGCGCACCCATGCCGCCACTTCCTGCCCATTGCCGCGCGTGTCCGCAGCCTCGCGCCCCAAGACAATGCAGCAATCAAACAGCGCGCGCGGGCGGTTATATGTTTGGGCGAGCGCAGCGGCGGTAACGCTGCGGTCCACCCCCGAAATCAGCATCCGCTGCGCCTGCCCCTTTGCCAGCAGATCCAGCCCCCGGTCGATACGATGCGGTCCGCCGGTCAGCACGACAACACCATCGGTGCGCCAATCGCCCAAGGGTTGCGGCAGAAACAGTGCGAACCAGATAAAGCCGAGCAGCCAGCCGAGCAGCAGCGCCGAACCCAAACGCCATGCAATTCGCCGTTTCACAACATATTCCCCAATGCGTGCAACACCGCGCGCCGCGCCGAAAAGACCGCGATGACGAGGATGACGGGCGGGATGAGCAGCAGCAAGATCATCGACCATGCCGCCCCGCCTGTCGCCAAACCGCTGGCAATGCCGCGCAATTGCCAGAATAAGAGCAAGGTTAGCAACAGCCCTATCGCGCCGCCGATTGCCACCCCCCACAAGGTATCGCGCGCCACCTGACGCTGAAACATGCGGGCGATCTGGACATCGGTTGCGCCGACCAGATGCAATATGTCGATGGTGTCGCGTTCGCCCTCCAACCGGCTACGCGCCGAAAGGACAGCGATCGCGCCCGCAACCAGCGCGGTCAGCAAAGCTATGCCCGCCGCAATCCAGCCCAGCGAACGCATCAGCGATGCAACCGGTCCAAGATAGCGTGCATGCGGCACCACTTGCGCATCGGGTGAAATTTGTCGAACATCGCGCACCAACCGATCATAGCCATCCGCCGACACCAAATCGACATCGATGATCGCAGGCAGGGTCAGCGCCGCATCCTCCCCCGCATCACCAAGCCATTGATCAGCCATGGCGCGAAGCGCGCTTTCGCTCAGCACCCGTACGTCGCGGACATATGGCGCGTCCGCCAGATTTTCGCGCAATTGACGCACCACCATGCGCCGTTGCAGGGGTTCGGCAATCGGCACCTGGATGCTGACGCGGTCGACTATCTGCCCCGACAGGCTGGCTGCCGCTGGGGTCAGCGCCAGCGCCCCCGCCAGCGCCAGCATGGCCAGCATCGTCATCACCGCCACCATCCACGGCACCGGCCCGCGCAGTCCCTGCGCGGGTTGCAAAGGGGTGGGCATTTGATCAGCGCGGCTCATGCCAGCCCCGCCGATGCCCGGCGACTTGCCGGGGGGTATCGCAACGCGCCGGTGGGATCGGCCAGACGACCCTTGGCAACGCGCATAAGATGCGCGCCGGGGATGCGGTTCATCAGATGGAGGTCGTGGGTCGCCACCACCACGGTCGTCCCGCTGTTATTCAACCCTTCAAATAATTGCAGCAGACGCACCGCCATATCCGGGTCCACATTGCCCGTCGGTTCGTCAGCAATGAGCAGCAGCGGCCGACCGATCACCGCGCGGGCAATCGCCACGCGTTGCTGTTCGCCGCCCGACAGGCTGGATGGCAGCGCATGCATGCGCGGGCCCAATTTCACCCAGTCGAGCATTTCACTGACCGGCCCTAAAATATCCGATTCGTTCAACCCCGCGATGCGCAGCGGCAGCGCCACATTGTCAAAGGCGGACAGGTGTGGAATCAACCTAAAGTCTTGAAATACAACGCCAATACGCCTACGAAACCCCGGCAAGCGACGCCGTTCCAGCATGCCAATATCGGCATCAAACATGGTGATTTTGCCACGCGATGGCCGCTGCGCGAGGTATAATAGTTTCAGCAATGATGTTTTACCCGCGCCCGACGGCCCGGCGACAAAATAGAATCCACCGCGCGCCAGCGAAAAGCTGATATCGCTCAGCACTTCGCCGCTATTATCATAACGCAGCCCGACATTGTCGAAACGCACCAGATCCTTGCTCGACAGGGACGGCGCGCCGGAAATATGGTCCAAAGCTGCGCTCCACACCGCCAGAAACGACTATTTGCCCGGTTCAACGCATCCCGGCGGGGGGATGGGGGCATCGGCTGGCAGTGGTTCATGCACGGCTTTTGCCGCCACGACAAGGTGGCGCTTGCATCGTCGTGCTTGCATAGTGACGGGCGCTTGTGTTTAGACGGCCGCACATGATCTTAAGCTGCCCTGCCTGCCATACACGCTATGTTGTGCCCGACAGCGCCATTGGCGCGCGCGGGCGGCAGGTGCATTGCGCCGCATGCGGACATAAATGGTTCCAACCGCCTGCAACCCCGGTTGAACCGCCCGCCCCACTGGAATCCGTTGTTCCAGCAGCGACGCCACCGGTCGCCCCGCCGCCGGTTGCACCCGCTGCGCCCGCTACGGCGGCGCCCGAACCGGCACCGATACCGGCTATTGAAAGCCCAAGCGTTGCAGCCCCGCCCTTTTCTTCGCTGACAGAGCCGCGCGCGGCCGATGATTTTGCCGAAATCCCGCCGCCATTGCCGCAGGGGGAAGATTTTGACATGGACGGCGCACGCGATCTGCCGCCGCCACCCTTTGGCCCCGGCGCGCGGCGACCACGGCGCAACCCGGCCAAATTTTGGACCGCGCTCGCCATCGGTTTTGCCCTCGCAGTCGCCGCCTTATGGGGTGCTATTGCCACCTTTGGCCTGCCGCGCTGGGCAGAGGAGATTTTCGTTGTCCGCCCCAGCGATGAACCCGATCTGGTGATCGAACTGCCCCGCGCGGCGCAGGATTACCGGGTTTTGGCCAACGGCACCGTCTATTTTGCGGCCAACGGCAGCATCATCAACCCGACCGATCGGGCGCAGCGCGTGCCGCCGATTCGCGCCGAATTGCGCGACGGGCGCGGCGACATTGTCTATGAATGGATAATCACCCCGCCGGTCGCCGTCCTGCCCGCCGGTGAACGGGTCAATTTCAGCGAAGCGCGCGCCGATATTCCCCGCCGCGCACAAAATATGACAGCCAGCTGGGCGATAGAACGCTAAATCGGGGCATAAATCCCACGCTTTACGCGTTTACCACCTTGCAAGCTTGCGCCGGGCAGGTGGCTTTGCTAAGCGCCGCGCCTGCCGCTTCGTCGGCACCAGATGGTCGCGGTCGTGGCGGAATTGGTAGACGCGCAACGTTGAGGTCGTTGTGGGCGAAAGCCCGTGGAAGTTCGAGTCTTCTCGACCGCACCATTTTTTGAGTTTGAGAAACCGTCCGGGGGACGGTTTCCCCAAAAAGTTCCAAATTTTCCTCCCATGGTGCCCCTGTGAAAGCGGGGGCACAGAACGATTGTGCTATCCATTCATGCCTCGACTTCGCTCGACACGAACGGATGCACGGCATGGCGCCCCGGTCGTTTCGAGAGACGGGTGGACGTGCATAGCGCCGGCTTCCCACCTTCATGACAATGGGTTGGCCGACGGTGCGCCTAGCGACTATCGCGCACATTGCTGTCCGCATTGTCCGCCGCGCCAGATGCCACAGCATCATCCGAATGCGCGCTGGCGGCCGGGTCGGCGGGCGGCGCGCGGGCGAGCGTTGCACGCGCGTGAAGGCGCAGACCACCCAGATTGACGCGTGGGTGATCTGCATCGATGGTGAGCGCCACCAGTCGGGCATCCACCGCCAGAACCTGTGCCGACAGGGTGGCAATACGCAGCGTATAGCTGCCATAAGGAACGGATTCGAAAAGAAAATATCCATCATAATCGCTGCGCACACGCGCGCGGACAATATTTTGCGCATCCACCAGTTCCAGATCGACCCCTTCGATCCCCGAACCGCCTTCGCGCACCAAACTGCCGTCCACTTCACCCGCTTGCGTCAGCGGCAATTCGACCCGCGTCGCCACACCGGGGCGCGGGGTGACGACAACGCCGGGCAGCGCGGGCCGGATCAGCGGGTCGGGCAGGCTCGATTCATCGATACCGATCAAAATCGGTCGGAACGGCACCAGCGCATCGACAATCGCCCGACCATCTGCACCGGTCGGGGTTTCGGCAACCGCATTGCCGGCTGTAATCGTTACCCCTTCGGCTAGCGGTTCATCAGCCTGCCGATGGCCGTCGCCATTATTGTCATAAAATACCTCGGCCAGCGCCTGCCCCTGCGCGGCCAGCCGTTCACGCGCAAATCGCATGCCGCCGCCGCGCGGATCTGGCCCGAATGCAAAGCTGAGGTTGAGCGATGCGGCAATTGAACCATCGCTGGCGCCTTCAACAACCGCACCCAAGGCCAGCCGGTCAAACCGCCGCGTATAGCCGACACCGACGCGCGCACGCCCAACCGCCGCCTGATAGCCCAACTCGACCCGCCAGTCGCTGCGTTCGGACTGGTTCCATTCGGCAGTCAGCGCCACTTCGTCATTGTCCGACGGCCCGGCGACGGCCATGCGTGCTTCACCGCGCAGGCGCAAACGGCCAAAGCGCGCATTGACCAGCAAGGCAGCGTTGACGCTGGCGGGTTCGGCCCCGAAACCCGCAGCATAGTTTTTGGTCCAGTCGATCTGACCGGTTAACGAAATATTACGCCAATTGCCGGAAATGCGGGTTCCAACCTGCGCCCGGTTGCTGCCATCGGCGCGTTCACGCCAATTCGCCTCCACATGGATGGGCAAAGCGGTGCTGCCAAAGCGCAAAACATGGTCAAGGCTGATGACCGACAGGCCGGTCACCCCCTGAGCGATGCGGTCCGAACGATAGCCGCCAAAGGCGCGCACGCTTTCAAACTGGATCGAACCGCTATTGCCCAGCGTTGCCAGCATGGCGATGCGCGCCGCTGTGCCGCCGCCATTTTGCCCGCTGCCGGTTATTTCAACCAAAGCAGGGCCGATGGCGCGACGCAGCGAAGCCTCCACCATCGAATAGCGGCGGTTTTCAATCATCATATTGGTCAACCAGCCGCCGACAGTCGTCCGCCGGTCAATGCCATGTTCGATACCGAACATATAACGCCAGCCACGCCGGAACGGGCGCGGCGTATTGCGGTCGAACAGGGTGATGAGGTCATGGTCTTCCTGTAAAACCCCGGCCCAATAATATGTTTTGCCCGCCGGAATGGCATCAATCCCGACAGGGATATTGCGCACTTCGCGGCGCACCTGTCCTTGCGGCCCGTAGAGGACGATTTCGAACTGGTTGGCACCAAATTGCAGACGGACATCGGTGAATTGATAGCGACCATCGGCCCCCTGTTCGGCAAAACCGATCAACTGGCCATTGCGGTATAATTCGGCATCCCAGCCGCTGGGCAGATCCCCGCGAAAGGTGATGCGGTCAAAGCCATCGGGCAGGTCGAGCGGACGGTTGGTCACCATCGCGCCGCGCCCGGGCACCGGCTGGCTGCCAATCGGCGACGTCATACCGTTGATGTCGCCGACCGCGACATGGGTGGCCTGTAGCGGGCCAAATAGCTGCCCCGACGGGTCGGAACGATAGAGCCGCATGCGCAAAGATTGCGGAATGCCGCGATCATCGCTGGCTAGCCGCGCATCAAACGACGCGCCGAGCATCTCGCCCGCTGCAAAAAGTTCATAACGGCGTTGCAAGCGGCTGGTTCCAGCGCTCGCATCGCGGATATAATTGACCGACGCGACGACATCGACCGCCGGGGTCTGCCACATCGCATAGGGCCGGCGCGCCTGCGGCAGATCGGCCAGCGAAAATGGCGCATCAGGACGCGCATTGGCCGCGCGTTCGCGCCGCTGTGCCGCGCGTTCAAACGGCAGCGGACTGTCCGAACTGAGGCTGAGCACCGAATTGGCGGTGTCCGCGCGCATCGTGACGCCCAGCCATTCACCGATGGAGGGTGCGTCAACGCACCACCCCTCTGGCGTGTCGAGGATTTCGTCGGGACGCAGCGCGCGGCTGGAACTGGCGAGCGTTACCCGCCCAGCTTCGCGGTCGATGGTCAGCGTGCGCTGTTCATCAAACGCCCAGCCAGTTGCGCGGCGCAACTGTTCATTGATACGGATCGGCAGGTCGAGCTGCTGGACAACATCGGTAAAAATGACGCAGCTTTTGTCGCCATGGGCATATCCGCGCACGCCATCGCCAATACGGTATCGGCTGGTGCGCAGTTCAAAAAGCCATTGTTCTTCGGCAGTTGGCACCCATTGCGCACCGCTTTGTGCGTGCGCCACAGATGCGTCAACGCCGCCGGGGATTACCCCCGGCAGCGCCGCAGCCCACAGGGCCATGACCAGCGAACAAAGGCGGGTGAGCTTGCGCATCACATCCTAACCGGGTCGAGCTGGCATCAAATGCCTGCCCGCAGCACCGATCAGCGCAGCACCGTGCTCATTTCCGCGAGCGTGGCGTTACCCACCTCCCGATCTTCGACGAAGCGGATGGTCACCGGCCCGTGCAGCGCGTCATATTGTTCCTGGCTGAGCGGCAGGGTGACGACCCGCTGGTTGATTTCGGGGTATATGGCGACCCCGCGCGCGGCGACCAAAGGTTCGGCAACGCCGGGCCGGGTGACAATGACTTCGCCATAGACCGAACGATTGCCCTGTTTGCTAAGGTCAAAGCGCAACAGTCGTTCGGTGCCCGGCGCTTCGAGCCGTGCATTGGCGATGGCGGCGGTGGCTTCCAACCTGCCCTGGCGAACGATTATCGGGATGGAGACACCGTAAATCGGGGTGAGCGCAATCGAAACACCGCTCGTCGGGGTGGCCGGCGCGCTGATGGAGCGCGATTCCGGCACCGCACGGAACAGCATATGCGCCCGATATTCACCATCGGGCAGGCCCGCGGGCGGACGCACGCTAAGGCGGATGGTTTGCGGCTGGTTGGGCGGCAGCGTAACGCGGCGCGGGCTGTAGAGCAGCATGGCGAGCGTCTGACGTTCGGCATCATTGACCGAATTGGGGTCAATTTCTTCAAGCGCACCCTCTGGCGTCATCCGCTTGATTTCGAGCGAAATGCGATAGGTGGCGGTTTCTTCGCCAATATTGTTGAGGACGATTTCGGCCCCACGCGGCCCGTCGAGCACGATACGCGTCGGCGCGACGAGCAAATCGCCGCCGCCTGCATGCGCGGTGCCAAGGGTCAGGAACAGACCGGTGGCTGCCAGCGCGACGCTGGCGCGTCGCAACATTTTCTGGATCATTGATATTCTCCCGCTGGTCACGAGGGGGCAATGTGCGCCCCTTCCGGGTGGATTGACCCAAAAGGACTAGGGGAATCATGGTTGAAACTTTGCTAACCATAAGTGCGCTGGCGGCTGAAAATCCACCATTTTTCAACAAATTCGCGTGGCAACGACAAAGGGGCCGCCGATATGATCGACGACCCCTTCTTGGATTGCCTGGAACATGGGGTGCGTGTCGGGGGGTGACCCGCCCCGCATGTGCCCCAAATCAATGCTGATTATTGATAATCAACGCTGACCGTAAAGGTGCCGGTATAGGCGCCATCGGCCTGACCAGCAGCCACACCCAGCAAACCACCGACGTTGAGCGATGCATTGCCCGACGCGTTCAGCGTCAGCGTGCCCGAACCGGCAGAGCTGCTCAGCGTGGCAGTCATCGAATCGGTGCCGTTCGACAGCGAAACGCTGGCCGGAACCGAAACGGTGACAACCTTGCTGGCGCTACCAGCAATTGCGAAAGCAGCAGCCGTGGTGGTACCGGTGCAGGTCAGGCCAGCACCGCAGGTACGTGCACCAGCGGTCGACACATTGACGGTTGCAGCCGACGCACCCGACACGATCGTGCCAAAGTCAAGGTCAGCAGTGTTGGTGACGGTCACCGGCGACAAAATCGTGGCGCTGGCGGTCGCGCTGGCGGTCACCGGCGCGGCATAAGCGGTGCCAGCGGTCATGCCAGCGGCGATGAAGAGCGAGCCGGCGAGGGCACGCGAAAGCATCTTGTTCATAAGAAATGGTCCCTTGTAAATCTCAATCGGTTGGTCGTCGTGTTCGACGGCCCCCCGCCGATCACACATGCCAAATGGCGCAAGGGGCCTTCCCAAATCGGAATCGATTGTGGTTAACGGGGCAGCAAGGAAATAAAACGGCGATTTTACGTGGGTTTCGCGCTAAAATTGGCCGCCGCTTAGCCGCTGACAAAGCATGTCGAGCGTGTCGAGACTGGTATAGTCGAGCGTCAATTGCCCGCTGCCATCGGCGTTATAATTGATTCGCACCACAACGCCGAGCAGGGCTGCGAGGTGCGATTCGAGCGCGGCAATATCGGCATCCCCACCGCTGTCGCCGCCAGCGCCGCGCGCCGCCAATCGCCCGGTTGGCGCAGCGTGCGGCGCCCCACCCCGACGCACCAGCGCCTCCACCTTGCGCACCGACCAGCCCTGTTTTACCGCCTGCCGTGCCAGGGACAGCGCATCTGCATGGCCGATCAGCGCGCGGGCATGCCCCATGCCGAGGCTGCCGTCAGCGATCATCCCCCGCACCGCGTCGGGCAGGTCAAGCAGGCGCAATATATTGGTGACATGGCTGCGCGATTTGCCGGTCATCTGGCCGATTTCTTCGGCATTATGGCCCAGATTGTCGCGCAGGCGGACATAAGCCTCCGCCTCTTCAATCGCGGTCAAATCCTGCCGCTGGATATTTTCGATGAGCGCGATGGTAAAGGTTTCCCGGTCATCGAGCGCGCGCACCAGCGCCGGAATCTCGTGCAGGCCAGCGCGCTGCGCCGCCCGCCAGCGCCGTTCCCCCGCGACAATCTGCCAACCCTGCCCACCGGGTGCAGGGCGCACCAAAATTGGCTGCACCAGCCCGCGCGTGCGAATAGAGGCGGCAAGTTCGGCCAGCGCCCCATCGTCAAAATGGCGGCGCGGCTGATCCGGGTGGGGGTGGATTTGGGCGATGGGCAAATTGGTCAGCCCCTCGCGCGCGGCACCGCCGCTGATCGTTGCGGCGAGCGGTGCCTCCCCCTCTATATCGCCGAGCAGCGCCGAAAGCCCGCGCCCCAGACCGCCCGGCCGTTTGGCGCGTGCGGGGCCGCCAAGCGGGGCTTGTCCGCCGTTATCCGGGGCGCTTGCTTCGCCATTTTCTTTATCGTCCGCCATATCAGGCCGCCACTTGCAAAGCGGGCAGGCGCGAAATCACTTCGCGCGCCAGCGCCATATAGGCGATCGAGCCCGAACATTTATGGTCATAAACCAGCGCGGGCAGCCCGTGACTAGGCGCTTCGGACAGGCGGACGTTGCGCGGGATGACGCTGTCAAAAACAATCGGCCCCAGACATTCGCGCACATCGGCCGATACCGCATCGGTCAGCCGGTTGCGCCGGTCGAACATGGTGAGGACAACGCCCAGAATCGACAGACCGGGGTTAAACCGGGCGCGCACCCGTTCAACCGTCTGCAATAATTGGCTCAGCCCCTCCAGCGCGAAAAATTCGCATTGCAGCGGGACAAGCAGCGAATCGGCGCTGCACAGGGCATTAAGCGTCAACAGGCCGAGCGATGGCGGGCAATCAATCAGGCAGATGTCCCATTGCCCCGCAGGCGCAGCGGCCAAAATCTGCGCCAGACGGTGGGTGCGGTCGGGCAGCGCGACCATTTCCACCTCCGCCCCCGACAAATCGACGGTGGCGGGGACAAGGTCGAGCCGGGGGATGCGCGTTGGCTGCGCGGCGGCGGACAAATCCGCCTCCCCCAGCAACAGGTCATAGGATGAAGTGTGGCGCTGCGCGCTGGCGACCCCCAGACCGGTGGAAGCATTGCCCTGTGGGTCCATGTCGATCAACAAAGTGCGCCAGCCGCTCGCCGCCAATGCAGTGGCGAGGTTGATGGCGCTGGTTGTCTTACCGACGCCGCCTTTTTGATTGGCAATGGCGATTTTAATCATGGCAACTTGAATCTTCGCATCCTGTTTGTCGCAAAATAGCCCAAGCCATAGCCGATTCTGGATATCGGATATTTGTCAATTTCTCTTTTTCTTCAATGTTTTAATAACATTGAACGCGCCGTTCCCGACCAACAGACCCGATGCGGCATCGGTCCGGCTGGGGCAGAGCGCAAAACATCTTTGCCATGGTGCGGGCAGCGTGGAAAGGGCCGTTTTTGCCCCCTGCCCCATTGGGAGGATCCAGCGGGTCTGCGCCCCCGCCAAATGACGAGCGGTGGGGATAAGCCGCGCCAGCGGGGCAAAGGCGCGCGCCGAAATGACGTCATAAGCGCAGGGGGCGAGCGCTTCGACCCGCGCCTGCACGACATTAACCCGTTGATTAAGGCCGATTTCCGTAACGCAATGCTGCAAAAACTCGACGCGCAACCGCCGCGATTCGACCAGGGTAACATGCATTTTGGGTGCCAGAATCGCGACGATCAGACCCGGCAGACCCGGCCCGCTGCCCAGATCGACCCAGCGGCCCTCAGGCGGTGCATGCGTTAAACATTGTGCCGAATCGAGAATATGGCGGCTCCACATCACATCATCCGCCAGCGTTGACGCGGCGACGAGGTTCTGGCGCGTCGATTCGTCGCGGAGCAGCGCGATATAGGCGTCGAGCGCGGCAAATGTTTCACGTGAAACATCGGGCAGATCGGCAATCCATGCGCGTGCCGCCGCCGCATTGTCGATAATCGCCATGCCTTGGCTCATGCCGCGCTTTTCGCACGCGATTGGCGGCTGTGCACCAATATCGCGGTGAGCGCGGCGGGCGTGATTCCGGCGATTCGCGCGGCTTGGCCCAGATTTTCGGGTGCCGCGCAACTCAGCCGTTCGACCATTTCCGCCGACAGGCCGCCAATCGCCCGATAATCAAGGTCACGCGCCAGCGGCACATCTTCATTGGCGGCGAGCGCGCGCAGCTCTGCCGCGTGGCGCGCGATATAGGGGGCGTAGCGCACATCTTCGACCAATTCGGCGCGAATCGCGCCCGGCAGCGCGGCGAAATCGGCAAATTGGTCAATCAGTCCGTTCGCCCCGCCAATCGCCAGCCAATTGCCAAGCGTGCGAATCACCCCGTCCGCAGGCAATGGCATCTCGGCCTGCCGCAGCATCGCACTTGCAACCGGCGCGCCCAGCATTTCACGGCCATGTTCGCGCAATCGCTGACGTTTTTCGACTTCGGCGCGCCGTGCATCGCTCAAAGCCCCGACACCCTCGGCAATAGCGCTCAAACGCGTTTCACCATTATCGGCGCGCAAACGCAGCCGATGTTCGGCGCGCGCGGTCAACATGCGATATGGCTCGCTAACCCCCTGCAACACCAGATCGTCGATCATCACCCCCAGATAGCTGTCCCAACGATTGAGCACCATCGGCGCGTCACCCGCGCACCAACGCGCGGCATTTATGCCCGCAATCAGCCCTTGTGCCGCTGCTTCTTCATAGCCCGTCGTGCCGTTAATCTGCCCTGCACACCAAATGCCGGGCATGGCGCGCAACATCAGCCCCGAATCGAGCGCGCGCGGATCAATATGATCATATTCAACCGCATAGCCCGCCACCAGCATCTCCACCGAGCCGAGGCCGGGCATTTCGCGCAACATGGCGAGCTGCACGTCGGCGGGCAGCGAGGTTGAAAGCCCGTTGGGGTAGATGAAATGCGTATCCAGCCCCTCTGGCTCCAGAAAAATCTGGTGCCCGTCCTTGTCCGCGAATCGGTGGATCTTATCCTCAATGGAGGGGCAATAACGCGGGCCGCGCGCGCCAATCGCGCCGGTAAACATCGGCGAACGGTGCAAATTGGCGCGAATATGGTCGTGCGCTGCTTCGTTGGTGCGGGTGATAAAGCAGCTAATCTGGGGGTTTACGCGCGCGCCCGTCGCCGCCGACATCGTCCAGTCGAGCGCATCGCTCGGCTGTTCGTCGAGCGTCGCCCAATTGATGCTGCGCGCGTCAAGCCGGGGCGGCGTGCCGGTTTTCAGCCGCGCCATCGGCAATGCCGCTCCACGCATTTGCGCGGCGAGGCGGCTTGCGCCCGCTTCATCGATGCGCCCGCCATCCTGCACCTCTTCGCCGCGAAACAAGCGTCCACCGAGGAATGTGCCGGTCGCCAATATTGTCGCACGCGCGCTGATTTCCCGCCCGTCGGCGAGCAAAACCCCCGAAAAAGCGCCATTTGCACCGTTACGGAGCGCGGCCACTTCGCCTGCCACCACGGTCAATCCGGACTGCGCCGCCACCATCGCGCGCACCGCCGCGCCAAATAGCTGGCGGTCGGCCTGCACGCGCGGCCCCTGCACCGCCGCGCCCTTGCTGGCATTGAGCATCCGGTGGTGGATCGCGCCTGCATCCGCCGCGCGGGCGATAACCCCGTCAAAAGCGTCAACTTCGCGCACCAAATGGCCCTTACCCAAGCCGCCAATCGCCGGATTGCACGACATTGCGCCAATCATCGCGGGATCAAAGCTGATGAGCGCGATACGCAGCGGCACACGCGCGCGCTGCCCCACGCGGGCGGCGGCCATCGCCGCCTCCACCCCCGCATGGCCACCGCCAACGACGACGACGTCAAAATCCTGCGCAATTTCCTGCATGCCCGCGCCCATAGCGCAAAGCCGCGATGGTGGAAACCGGCGGCAACACGCTTGCACCGGCCATGGATGCTGAAATAAATTCAGCATGACGAGAATAATAGCCGTTCGTGCCGAGCCATGAGGGATTTCAAGTGAAATGTTTCATTTCACGGCTCGGAAATCCCGGCAGATAATAAAGTCGAGACACGAGCGAAGTCGAGCTGCATCGCCACCCCACCTCATGCCCAGCACAGCAAGGCGCGCGCACCCGGTGCCAGCATGATCGCCGATGGCGCATCAATCCGCGCGCATTGGCCGAGCATCAGCGGCGTTCCGGCATAGCTGCACCCCGCGCCCAATGGGGTCAGCAGATAATCGCCCGCGCCGTCGGCGGGCAGGGCCATTGCATCGCCGCCCGCCAGATGAAGCAGGTGGAAAAACGGCCCTTCAACCAGCTTTGCAGACTGCGCGGCATCGACCGCCCGGTCGCGCGGGTCGGGGCGCGGGGCCATATGCGCCACCGACAATCCGGCATCGAGGTGCAGTTCGCGCGGGCGGCCATAATCATAAAGCCGCCATGTGCAATCGACATTCTGCTGCACTTCGACCACGGTCAAGCCTGCGCCAATGGCATGAATGGTGCCGCTTTGATTATAGACAAAATCGCCCGTTTTTGCGCGCCGCCAATCGACCATATCGACGATGCGGCCATCCATCGCCGCCGCGTGGAGCGTATCGCGGCTCTGCGGGGCGATGAGGCCAACCCCCAGTTCGGCATCGGCGGCGGCGTCCAGCACCAGCCAGCATTCCTCTTTGCCGCAGGGGAAACCTGCCGCGTGCGCCTGCGCATCATCGGGGTGCACCTGCACCGACAGACGCTCGGACGTGAACAGGAATTTGACCATCAGCGGGTGGCGCGCGCACCCTGCACCCTCAAACCAGATTTCGCCGATCCGCCGCCCGTCAAACGCCCCAAAGGCAGCCGGAATGTCGGTTCGTCCCCATGGTTTTTCGACGATACGGGTGGTGAGTAGTTCGAACATCACCTGCCTATGCGGCGGTCAGCCGGTCGGGGTCAAGCCGCGCGCGAAATCCGCGACGGCCCGTCCCCTTTGGGCTGGTCGGGCCACAGCCCGCGCGTGTCATAGACGATTTTGTCCGCCCGTTCATCCAATGGGATGGATTTGAACACATCATGATCGACGAGCAGGATCAGCATGTCCGCGCCCGCCAGCGCATCGTCCAGTTCGACCAATTGCGCGCCCGTGCCCGCAAATTCCATCGGCAGCGCATGGGCAAAGGGTTCGACCAGTTCGATGCGCGCGCCATATCGTTTGGCGAGCGCGGCGGCGACGCTGACCGCCGGACTTTCGCGGAAATCATCGATATTGGGTTTAAACGCGAGGCCGAGGCAGGCAATACGTTGCGCGCCCCTTTCCTCCACCATCCGCATCGCGCGGCCGATAACAAAATCCTTCTTTGCTTCGTTCACTTCGCGCGCGGTGCGGATAATCTGGCTGTTGTCGGGGTCACCCGCGACCAAAAACCATGGATCCACCGCAATGCAATGGCCGCCGACGCCGGGGCCTGGTTGCAAAATGTTGACGCGCGGGTGCCGGTTGGCAAGGCGGATGACTTCCCAAACGTCAATCGCCATATTGTCGGCAATCATCGACAATTCATTGGCGAAGGCGATGTTGACGTCGCGATAGCTGTTTTCGACGAGCTTCACCATTTCAGCCGCGCGCGCGCTGGTGGTGAGGCAGGCGCCACGCACAAAGCGGCGGTAAAATGCCATCGCCTTGCGTGCACAGCGCGGGGTGATGCCACCGATGACGCGGTCATTATCAACCAGTTCGATGAGGATGCGCCCCGGCAGCACGCGTTCGGGGCAATATGCGATGAAAATATCGCTGCTGCCGCTGCAATGGCCCGGCACATTCAGGTCGCGCCGCGCCTCTGCCAATAATTGTGCCACCTGTTCGGTCGTGCCGATGGGGGATGTGGATTCAAGGATGACAAGGTCGCCCGCCTTTATCACCGGCGCGATGGTGCGCGCCGCGTCGAGCACATAGCTAATGTCGGGTTGATGCCCGGCGCGGATCGGGGTCGGCACCGCGATGACGAAAACATCGGCTGCCTCTGGCGCGGTCGCGGCGCGCAGCATGCCGCGCGAAACCACCCCCTGGACTAGTCCGTGGAGGTCAACTTCTTCGATATGGACGCGCCCGTCATTCACCGTATCGACGACATTTTGGGCGACGTCGATGCCCAGCACCTTGGCCCCGCTGCGCGCAATAACCGCTGCGGTGGGGAGGCCGATATAGCCCAAGCCCACGACCGTGACGGCGAGCGGCGTTTCCTTAGCCTTGGGCGGCATGTTGGTGGACATCGGCTAAAATCCTCGCAATTTTCTGGGCGGCCTTGCCATCGCCAAAGGGGTTATGCGCCGCAGCCATGGCGGCATAGGCGGCCTTATCATCCAGCAAGGTGAATATTCCGGTAACAATGCCATCCTCATTGGTGCCGACCAGCCGCGCGGTGCCCGCCGCCACCCCTTCGGGTCGTTCGGTGGTGTCGCGCATGACCAGCACGGGCTTGCCGAGGGAGGGTGCTTCTTCCTGCACCCCGCCCGAATCGGTGAGGACAATGTCGGCCATCGACAACAGCCGGACGAAATGCGGGTAATCGAGCGGGTCGATCAGCGCGACATTGGCATATCCTGCCAGCATATCCTCCATCACCGGACGGACGGCCGGGTTGGGGTGGACAGGGAATATTACCGCGACGTCGCTGCGCGCGGCAATGCGGGCAATGGCGCGCGCAATCGCGGCCATGCCTTGCCCAAAATTTTCGCGCCTATGGCTGGTGACGACAATCAGCCTTTTGCCCGCAAAACGCGCGGCGAGCGCGTCCAGCCCTGCCGCCAGCGCGGGGTTGGCGGCGATATGCGCCTGTGTGGCCAGCAATGCGTCGATCACCGTGTTGCCGGTGATGTGGATGGCGCTGTCGGGTATATTTTCGGCACGCAACGCATCGGCAGCAGCGGGCGTTGGGGCGAAGTGCAAATCGGCAATTTGTCCGGTGACGCGGCGGTTCACCTCCTCCGGCCAAGGCGAATAAATATTGCCGCTGCGCAACCCCGCTTCCACATGCGCGACGGGGATTTTGCGGAAATAGGCGGCGATGGTCGCCATCATCGTGGTCAGCGTGTCGCCATGCACCACCACACGATCGGGCTTTTCCGCGTCCAATGCCGCGCCCAATTGCGTCAAAATCCGCGCGGAAAGTTCGTCCAGACTCTGTCCTGCTGTCATCAGGTCAAGGTCGATGTCGGGCGCGATACCCGCAATGTCGAGCACTTGGTCGAGCAGGTCGCGGTGCTGCGCCGTCACCGCAACGCGCGTTTCCACGCCGGGCATGTCGCGCAACGCATGGACGAGCGGGAACATTTTAATCGCTTCAGGACGGGTGCCGAAAATAATGCATATTTTGTGCTTGGGGGCAGGGCAAATTGGGTCAGACATGGCGGCCGCATAGCATGTTTTGGTGAAAATAATCTTATGGATGGGGGATTGTATCCCTGCGGAAGCAGGGATCCAGTGGTTGGCGCATTGCCTTGACGGTCTAGGCTCCTGCTTTCGCAGGGGCACGAATAGGGCACCGCCTGTCTGCGCCGGAGCACAGAGTGTGCACCTCAATTCCCCCTCCCCTTCAGGGGAGGGGTTAGGGGTGGGGATTGTCTGACTGGATCCCCGCCTTCGCGGGGATGACAAAGGGGGGTGGCGACACAATGTTAATTCCTCCCCGTAAGGGGGAGGGGGACCGCCGCGAAGCGGTGGTGGAGGGGTTGCATCTGGATTCCGGCCTTCGCCGGAATGACGGTGGTTGTTTGTATCCCAGCGCAGGCGGGAATCCATCGTCAATGTTGCGCTGTAGTTAGTTTCACGCAGAGGCGCAGAGGCGCAGAGATTCAATCCCCCCTCCCGCATGCGGGAGGGGGTTAGGGGGTGGGTGCTTTTTATACTGGGGTGGCGTTTTCATAGTGCGACTGGATTCCGGCCTTCGCCGGAATGACGATGGGGGGGATTGTATCCCTGCGGAAGCAGGGATCCAGTGGTTGGCGCATTGCCCTGACGACCCAGGCTCCTGCTTGCGCAGGAGCACGAATAGAGCGCAAGTGGCAAGGATTTTGCCCGCATCGCTTGCATCCGGCCATGCGCGGCCATAAGCGCATGACAGCATGCAGACGCCCCAACCCCCGCCCCGATTTGACCATATCGATATGCTGCGCGGGCTGGCTGCGCTGCTGGTCTGCGTCGGCCATATCCGGGGCATGCTGTGGGTCGATTATGGCGCGCTCGCATCGCCCGATGTGGTGACCAAGGGGCTATATTTCCTGACCGGGCTTGGCCATCAGGCGGTGGTGCTGTTTTTCGCGCTGTCGGGCTTTCTGGTTGGCGGTTCGGCGTTCCAGCGCATCCGCAGCGGGCAATTTCGCGCGGGCGATTATCTGCTCCGCCGCCTCACCCGGCTGTGGACGGTGCTGCTCCCCGCGCTGGTGCTGGGGGCGCTGTGGGACTGGCTGGGGCGCGATATATTGCATGGGCCGGGCTATGACGGCAGCCTGTGGGCAATCTTGTCGAGCGGGCCGGATGCGGCGCACGGCATTGACCTGAGTTTCGTAACTTTGGCTGGTAATATATTGTTTCTGCAAACAATATTTATTCCGACATTTGGCAGCAATCGCCCGTTATGGAGCCTTGCGAACGAATTTTTCTATTATCTCCTCTTTCCCGCAATGGCGATCGCCGCCTTTGGCCGGACGGGCTGGCACGCGCCTTTTGGGCAGTTGGGCGGGCGGCTGGCGGCGGGGCTTGCGGCCATCCTCCTCTCACTACTCATGCCGCGCGACATGCTGCTGCTCGGCCTTATCTGGCTGGCCGGAGCGTTGGTCTGGCCCTTGCGTGATTTTGCTGGCGCAAGCCAGCGCCGCGCCGCGATATGGAGCGCGGCTGGCCTTGCCGCCATGCTGGCGGGGATGGCATGGGCGCGCAGCCACCCTGGGCTGATGGGCGATATGTTGCTCGGCATCATCACCGCCTTGTGGCTGCCCGGACTGGCACGGCTCGGCGGTTTTGGGGGACTTTACGGCAAATTGGCCAAGGCGCTCTCCGAAATATCCTACACATTATATGTCGTCCATTTCCCGCTGCTATTTTTGATGGCCAGCCTCCTCTTCCTGCCGCGCCAGTTCGTGCCCGATGCGACGGGGCTGGGCTGGCTGGTGGGGGCGACGATTTTTGCCCTATTTTACGCCGCCTGCATCTGGCGACTGTTCGAACGCAATACAGATGCCATCCGCCGCTGGCTGCAAGGGCGGATTTTCGCCAATTAGCCCCCACAAACCCCTATTAACCATTGACCCCAAAGCCATGCTAAGGGCATGGGGTCAGGCAAATATCCGAATAAAATAAGAGGAAAATTCCCCCCCATGATCATCCTTGGCCTTAACGCCTTTCACGGCGATTCATCGGCATGTCTGGTGCGCGATGGCGTTTTGATCGCCGCTGCGGAGGAGGAACGGTTTCGCCGCCTGAAACATTGGGCCGGTTTCCCCAGCCTATCGATTGCATGGTGTCTGGAGGCGGCGGGGCTGAAATTGTCCGATGTCGATGTTATCGCCACCAATCAGGACAGCAAGGCGCATTTGCCGCGCAAATTGCTCTATACCATTCAGCATCGGCCCAGCCTGAAACTGATTGCCGACCGGCTGGCCAATCGCGGAAAACGCAAGGCAATCGGCGATTTTCTGTCCGAAGCCTTTCCTGATCAGCCCTTTCATGGCCGGTTTGAGGCGGTGGAACATCATATCGCGCATATGTCGTCCGCATTCCATGTTTCGCCATTCAAGTCGGCGAGCGTCGTTTCGGTCGATGGCTTTGGCGATT
>CALFXW010000202.1 GCA_937957805.1 uncultured Sphingopyxis sp. | reverse complement strand
TCACCCGCGACCATCTTGATTACCACGGCAGCATGGAGGCCTACTGGGCCGCCAAGCGCGATCTGTTCGGCTGGCCCGGCTTGCGAGCCGCGGTCATCAACGTCGACGACCCGCATGGCGCGGCGCTATATAATCATTATGCCCATGGCGAATTGCGCGCCGAGGGATCGAGCGTTGCCGAAGGTATCGGCCAGAGCCGGATTACCGCCAATCTGGACGGCGCGCCGATTGACACGCAATTTCGCATTTCCGATGCCGATGGCGATTATTGGGTGCGCCGCTTGTTGGATGAGGAGGGGCTGTGCCTTGGCCTGTCATCGGGCATTAATGTTGCGGGCGCGGTGGCGCTGGCGCAGCAATTGGGCAAGGGCAGCCGCATCGTCACCATTTTGGCCGACACCGGCTTTCGTTACCTCTCCTCACTCTTCAACGAAGAATGGCGCGCGGCTAAGGGTTTTGCCCCGCTGCGCGCTGCAACGACGGATGCAGCGGCATGAGCGTGCTTGGCGAACGACAGGCATTGGCCGCCGAAAGCGCGCGGCGCGACGGGCGACGGCGGATGATTATCGGCATTGCCGGACTGGCGCTGATGCTGCTGCTCGTCACGCTCGCCAGCATATTGACCAATGCCGCACGTCGCGAAGCCGCGCTCGCCAAAGCGCAGGCAGCAGCAGCAGGGGTGACCAACCCTGGTGGGCAGAACAGCAGTGGTGCAGAGGGCGGGCCGCTCGCCGATCTGGGGGTTACGCCCAGCGTCGGCAGTGACGCGCCGTCCGCCAGCGCGGTGCCAAGCGCGACCACCCCGCAACCGCGCGTGCAGGATGGGCAGGTGCGGGTGCCCGATTTGCAGCCCGACCCGGCCATTTACACGCCCAAGCGTTAAGGTCGGGGGGCGAAACGAAGGGGGTTGGACGTTTCCCAAAATCCGTTCATGTCGAGCGAAGTCGAGACACGAGCGAATCTAGTGCCCCTGCGAAAGCAGGGGCCCAGTTAAGGCTCCTCCTGCTTCCGCAGGTATGACGAGATTTGCAGTAATTGCCCCAAGCTCTTGGCGCCTTGGCGCGAACCGAAACACCCCCTCCACCACCGCTACGCGGCGGTTCCCCTCCCCCAAGGGGGGAGGAATTGGGTGTTGCGCCCCCCTCCCGCAGACGGGAGGGGGGGATAGAATCTCTGCGCGCACTGCTTCCCCTGCGCCTCTGCGCGAAACCGGAATCAGGTTCCGCACCGTTCCGATCTCGACTTTTTTGGTCGGGATTTCCGAGCCGCGAAATCTTCCTTTTCACTTGAAATCCCTCCGGCCTCGATACGAGCGGGGTGGGCGCAATCCCCCTTCCGTATTGAGCGTGCCGAGACACGAGCCATTGTGGCAAGCTTCCAAAAATTGGGCTAATGTGGCTATTTTCGACGCTAATTGACCGAAGTTCATTTTTTGAAGGTGGAGTATCCCCCGTGCAGAATATGCGCGCGCCAGCTTGCGCGGCTATCCCATATCTGGTCATCGCGCTCCTATTGGCGGCGCTGGGCGGCGGCTGGCTGGCGCTGGGGCGGATTGACCCGCTATTTCTGTTGCCGGGGCTGGGCTGGGCGGCCTTTGCCGGGTTGGCTGTGCATCGGGGCGGCTGGCGACAGGCGCTGGGCTGGGCCGCGGCGCTCACCATCCTCTCAGCCATGATCGTCCTGTTGTTGGCGGGGCCGGGGACGGCTATGCCATGGGTCGCGTGGAGCCTATTATTTTTGGGCAGCTTTGCGCTGCTGCTTGGTTGGCAGTCGGCTGCTGCATGGCTGACGCGGCGGGGGGCCGCGCGCTGGTTGCGCTCGATGCTGGGGGTTGCCGCCGCGATCATCTGGTTACAGGCGATGGGCAGCACGCTCCCCTATGCCTATGGCACCGCCCCGCCGCCCACCAAGCCGCGCGTGGCGCTGATGAGTGCATTGCCGCTTGGCGGGCAGATGGTGGCTTTTGGCGCGGATGCGCGGCTTGGCACCCCGGTCGCGCCCAGTCCGCTATATGCCGCACTCGCGCGCGAATTTGCGCTGCGCACGCTGTCCAATGTTGCAGGCGTTGCAGGTGATGAAACGCTCCTCCTCATCCAGCCAGCCGCGCTGCCCCCTGCCGATCTGGTGGCGATTGATGCGCATGTGCGCGGCGGTGGGCGCGCGTTGATCATGGCCGATGGACTTTATTCGGCGGCACTGGAACAGGGGGAAAACGGTGGGGCAAATGTCGCGCCTGTGACCAGCCTGCTCACGCCCTTGCTCAGTCATTGGGGCTTGGAACTCGATGCACCCGATGGCTTGGTCGAGCGCGAGGCGGCGATATATGTCGATGGCGAAAAATTGCACCTGTTCAGCCCGGGGCGATTTCGGCTGACATCATCGCAGGGAGCATGTCGCCTCCTCGCCGATGGATATATCGCCGATTGTCGCATCGGGGCAGGGCGTGCGTTGCTGATCAGCGATGCCGATATGGTCGATGCCGCGATGTGGCGCGCGGGGGCAGGGGTGCTGGCCGAGCGCAGCGGCAATATGCGCTGGTTGGCGGCGCGGCTTGGGGCATTGGGCGGTGCGCGTGCGGCACGCCCGCTGGCACGGCCCATCTGGCGGCGCTGAGTTCCGCTTTCGAGTCGCAAAAGCTACAAAAATCTATTTTCCTGATATTTCATAATCTTGCAGGATTTAGACCTGTGCGCACGCGCCGGCGTTGCAACGGCCGGTTTGGTTGACCGTTCCAATTACTGACGCCTAGAGGAGAATATCGGCATGAAAATAGCCAAAATTGGCGGAACAAAACACGAATTTCCGTAAAAATCCGTAAAATCCCCTTTTCACCCGCGTTTGGGGTGCTATGCAGGTGCTGGCGGAGGCTGGACTGAAGCTTTGACGATTCAAAAACAGGCTGCGGCGCGCGACAGGCGCGATTGCGGCAACGGGACGTCATTGCCCACGGCCAACGCACCAATTTGGGGAGGGGTTGGCAAAGAGAATGGCGCAATTGGGGGTCTTTACTGGCGCGCGCCTCGTCAGCCCCGACAAATTGGGGCGCTTTACGCTGCCCGCTGTTCTGCGCAATTCGGTCCCCGGTGACCCCGCCAGCCGCGCCATATTCATCACCACCCACGAAAACGCCCATTGTATGGTTGGGTCGGGCACCGACCGTATCGACCGTATTGGCGAACGGCTTGACCGTGCCGAACAATTGGCCGCCGACCGGCGTGAACCCTTTGACCGCTTTGCCCTCAGCCGCCGCCTCTATGGCCCGGGCGAATCCTGCCCGATGGACAAGAGCGGGCGGTTCACCTTGTCCGAAACGCTCAGCGAAGTTGCCGAATTTGCCGGCGATGTTTTCTTCCTTGGGGTCGGTGACTTTTTTGAAATGTGGGACCCTGCGCGGCTGGAGGCGCAGAGCGACCCTGCCTTTGACTATGCCAAAGCATATTTGCGCGCCGCGCGTCGTGTCAAAGCGCGGGAGGAAGCGAAGTGAGCGCTGCTGCCCCGCATATCCCCGTCCTCCTCAACGAAGTGGTCGCCGCGCTGACTCCCATGGCGGGTGAGACCCATATCGACGGCACATTTGGCGCGGGCGGTTACAGCAGCGCGATATTGGCGCGCGGTGCATCGGTCATCGCCATTGACCGCGATGGCGACGCCATATCCGAAGGTCAGGTGATGGTTGCGGTGCACGGCGGGCGGCTGACGCTGGTGGAGGGGCGTTATTCGACGCTCGACGCCATTGCGGCGGCGGCGGGCGCGGACAAGGTCGATGGTGTCACGCTCGACATCGGTGTTTCCTCGATGCAGATCGATCGGGCCGAACGCGGCTTTTCCTTTGCCGTCGACGGGCCGCTTTCCATGGCGATGGAAAAGGGCGGGGCCGGTGCCGCCGACTGGATTAACAGCGCTGATGAAGGCGAAATTGCCGATGTCCTCTTTCATTATGGGGAGGAACGGCAGTCGCGCCGCGTTGCCCGCGCGATTGTTGCGGCGCGGCCATTAACCCGCACCGGTGAACTGGCGGCAGTGGTGCGGCGCGCGCTCGGCCATCGGCAGGGCGCACCCAAAGACCCTGCAACGCGCAGTTTTCAGGCCATTCGCATCCATGTGAATGATGAATTGGGCGAGTTGGAGCGCGGGCTGGCGGCGGCGGAGCGCGTACTGCGCCCCGGTGGGCGGCTGGCGGTGGTTGCCTTTCACAGTTTGGAAGACCGGATCGTCAAAAATTTCCTGCGCGCACGAAGTGGCGGCACAGCACAATCGTCGCGCCATTTGCCCGTCCGTCATACCGGCCCATCCCCCAGTTTTCGGAGCGTCGCGCGCGCGGTGCGTGCGGGCGCGGCAGAATTGGCGGCCAATCCGCGCGCGCGTTCGGCGGTGCTGCGCGCGGCGGTGCGGACCGATGCGCCCGCTTGGGGGAGTGCGGTTGGCACTGGCTTTGAAAAATTGGGGAGGGTGAGCCGATGATGTTCGCAGCGCGTAAATTGCAGGGTCTGAGTGTCATTGTGTTGCTGACTATCGCAGCGTTTTTCACTTACTCCATCAGCCTGCCCGTATCTTCGACGCGCAGCGAATTACAGCGCGTACGCGCGCAAGTGACGCAATTGCGCGCAGAAAACCGGATGATTGAGGGGGACATCGCGGTGCTTTCCACCGCCGATCAACTCGAACATTGGAACGGTGAATTGTTTGGCTATGCCCCGCCCGGCCCCGCCCAATATCTGCGTTCGGAGCGCGCGCTGGCCAACCTCGACAATTTGGAGGTGCCCAGCGGGGTGCAACCCCAGGCGCCAATCATGGTTGCGGTCAACGACGTGCCGGTCAGCGCTGCGTCCACGGCAGATGATGGTGATACGACGCAGGATGCGCCAGCGCCGCGCGCGGAACAGGTCGCCGTCACCGCCAGCGTCGTGGGTGATATGCGCCGCACCGTGGCGCTCGCCAGCCCGGCCGTTCCCGCGCTGCGTCGTTAAAGGGCGGCGGCGATGGCATCCGTTCTTGTCCCATCGCCCGGACAGCAGGGCCATTGGGTGCCGCAAGCGGTGTCGCATTCGATTGCGCAGGGTGTATCGCAGCCCCAGCCGATGCGCCGCGCCGAAAATCGTCAGCGATTTGCGCTGCTGGCCGACCGGCGGATAGGCATAATCTTGGCGGTGCTCGTCGTCATCACCATCATCTTGCTGTTGCGTATCGGGCAAGTGTTCGTCACCGGCCTGTTTGAAACACCCGCTGCCTCGATGGGTTCGGTGATGAACCGGGCCGATATTGTCGACCGCAACGGCGTGCCGCTGGCGCGCACCATCCCCGTGCATTCGATACGCGTCGTGCCATCGCGCCTGATGCATGACCGGCATTGGCTCGCCGAGCAATTGGCGCGTATTTTTCCAGACAGCGATGCGGCAAGTTTCTATCGTCGGCTCAATTGCCGTAATGCCTGTGTTGTGCGCCATCGTGCGACGCCCGCGCAGTTGAACGCTGTCAATGAACTGGCCGATATTGGTTTTGAATATCCCGAAGTTGCCGAACGATTATACCCCCAAGGGCGCGTTGGTGCGCATTTGCTCGGCTTTGTGGCGCGCGGCCCCGATGATGGCATGGGGGTGGAGCGGCAGTTTGATGCGCAGCTGCGCCATAATGGCACCAATGGTGCGCCCATTGCACTGTCGATTGATACGCGGGTGCAAGCGGCGCTCGACCTTGAACTATCCAACGCGGTCACAGCTTTGGAGGCCAAGGGCGGGTCGGGCCTGATCCTCGATGTCGATAGCGGCGAAGTGCTCGCCATGTCGTCGGTGCCCAATTTCGACCCCAATAATGTCCGCTTTGCGAGCCCTGAGGCGCAATGGAACAGCGTCAGCTATACGACTTTTGAACTGGGTTCGACCTTTAAGCCGATTACCGTTGCGGCCGCAATGGATGCAGGGGTCGTGACCGACATGTCGCGCCGCTATGACGCGACCCATGCGCTCCATATCGGCGGGCAGACCATCGATGATGCGCACGCCATCCGTCGCTGGATGAATGTCCCCGAAATGTTGGTCCATTCATCAAACATCGTTGCGGCGCAAATTGCCGATGCGTTGGGTCAGCAGCGGTTGCAGGCAACATTCCGCGCGCTGGATTTTGACCGTCGCCCATCCATCGAACTGCCCGAGCGTGGTCGTCCGCGTTGGGCAGCGCCATGGGGCCGGACGACGACGATGACCGCAGGTTTCGGCCATTCGGTGCAGGTCACCCCGCTCCACCTTGCCAGCGCCTATGCCGCATTGGTGAACGGCGGCATTTATCGGCCCGCCACCATCCGCCGCATCGAACCGGGCGAAGCGCCAGCGCGGGGCCGGCGCGTCTTTACCGAGGCGACCAGCGCGCGCATGCGCCAATTGCTGCGGATGATCGTCAAAAGCGGCACGGGCAAGAGCGCGGATGCACCCGGTTATCGCGTCGGGGGTAAGACCGGCACAGCCGAGCGGGTGATTGGGGGCAGCTATGCTGGCAATTCGATTGTCGCGACCTTTGCCGCGGTGTTCCCGATGGATCGTCCGCGCTATGTGGTGCTGGTGATGATCGACCGGCCACCGGGCAATGCCTATTCACTGGGGCAGCGCACCGCCGCTTATACCGCAGCGCCGGTTGTGCGCCGTGTGGTGCAGCGCACCGGGGCGATGCTTGGCGTCTATCCCGACCTGACGCATGATGTCGATATTTCCGACCTTGAACCCCTGCTCTGGAAACCGAGGAGTGAGCGGTGAGGAAATTGGGCGCATTGGTGGACGGGCTGGATGCCACGGCCGCTGCCATCGATATTGCCGGGGTTGCCATCGACCATCGGCAAATTGTGCCCCATTGCCTGTTCGGCGCCTTTCAGGGTGCGCGCTTTGACGGCGAAAGCGTCATCGATGCAGCCGTCCGGTCGGGCGCGGTCGCGGTCGTCGCACGGGGCGAGGCACAGGTTGCCGGCGCTGTCCATATCGCCGATCCGCTGCCGCGCCGGGCCTTTGCGCGTGCCGCCGCGCGCTGGTTTGACGCAGCGCCCGCACATCTGGTCGCGGTCACCGGCACCAATGGCAAGACTTCAACGGTTGAACTAACCCGGCAATTATGGCGGATGGCGGGGTATGTCGCCGCATCCATCGGCACCTTGGGGGTGACGACCGCCGACGAACAGGTCAAAACTGGGCTTACAACGCCCGACATTGTTACCTTTCTGGCCAATCTGGCGGGCTTGACGCGCGAAGGGGTGAGCCACCTTGCCTATGAGGCGTCGAGCCACGGGCTTGACCAATATCGCTGCGAAGGGCCACAGGTCATGGCCGCCGCCTTTACCAATTTGTCGCGCGATCACCTCGACTATCATGGCGATATGGACGCTTATTTCGCCGCCAAAATGCGCCTGTTTGACGAGGTTGTGGCGACGGGCGGCCATGCGATTATCTGGGCGGATGACCCCCGTTCGGCAGAGGTTGCGGCGCATGCATCGGCGCGCGGGTTGAAAATCTGGCGCGTGGGCGAAAATGGTGACGCCATCCGGCTTCTCTCCCGCGCGCCCGGCCCCTTGGGGCAGACGCTCACCCTCCAAGTCGCGGATCTGGGCGACATTTCGGTCAATCTGCCGCTCATTGGTGCCTATCAGGCGGCCAATGCGCTGGTTGCCGCTGCACTGGTGATGGCGACGGGCGGGGATGCGCGCACGACATTATCGGCGCTCGCGCGGGTGCAGCCGGTGCGCGGGCGGCTCGAACGCGCGGGGCTGACGCGCAGCGGCGCCCCCATATATATTGATTATGCGCACACCCCTGACGCGATAATCGCCGCGCTCGACGCGCTGCGCGCCCACACGGCGGGGCGGCTGATCATCGTTTTTGGGGCGGGCGGCGACCGGGATGCCGGCAAGCGCCCCGAAATGGGTCGCGCGGCGATGGCTGGAGCAGACCATGTCATCGTCACCGATGATAATCCGCGCGGCGAAGATGCAGCATGCATCCGTGCCGCCATTTGCGCCGCCGTTCCCCAAGCGCGCAATGTGGCGGGACGGCGCGATGCCATAGCGATGGCGATTGGTGAAGCGCGCGAAGGGGACATCATTCTCATCGCTGGAAAGGGGCATGAACAGGGGCAGATTATCGGGCGCGGGGCGGATGAGCGCATCCTCCCCTTTGATGATGCCAGCGTCGCGCGGGAGGAAGCAGCGCGATGAATATGGCCATGCGCCTTAAACCCCTGTGGAGCGGCAGCGAAATCGCTGCGGCGACTGGCGGCCGCCTGTCCGAAGGATTTGTCGTGACCGGCGTCAGTTTCGACAGCCGAGAGGTGGAGCCGGGCCATTTGTTCATCGCCATGCGCGGCGAACAGGCCGATGGCCATGCCTATATCGAACGCGCGTTGGCGGCGGGTGCGGCAGGCGTCATCTGCGAACAGGCGATTGATGCGCCGCATGTACAGGTGGCAGATTCATTCACCTCGCTTCAGGCTTTGGCCCGTGCGGCACGCGCGCGCTGCGCGGGGCGGATCATCGGGGTGACCGGATCGGCGGGCAAGACCGGCACCAAGGAAGCGCTGGCCGCCGCGCTCAGCCGCCATAGCCCCGGCCGTGTCCATAAATCGGTCAAAAGCTATAATAACCATACCGGCGTGCCGCTCAGCCTCGCGCGGATGCCGCGTGATGCGCGTTTTGCGGTGCTCGAAATGGGGATGAACCATGTCGGCGAACTGGCCGAATTGACGACACTGGTGCGCCCGCACGTCGCCATCATCACCACCATTGCGCCCGCGCATGTTGGCCATTTTACCGGGGTCGAACAAATTGCCGATGCCAAGGCGGAGATTTTTGCCGGGCTGGAGGCTGGGGGTCATGCCATCATCCCGCACGACAGCCACTTTGCCGACCGGTTGGCAGCAGCGGCGCACAATGCGGGGGCGGCGCACATCGTCCGTTTTGGCATCAGTGCAGGGGCGATGCCGCGCGCGCGCGACTGGGTGGGTGACAGCCTGACCGGCGGATCGCTGGTCACCGCCGAATGGGCAGGGCGCACATTATGCTTTCAACTCGCCCCGCCCGGCGAACATTGGGTCGCCAATGCCATGGCGGTGCTGGCGGCGGTCGATGCGGTGGGCGGCGACCTTGCCGCTGCCGGGCTGGCGCTGGCGGATTTGCCGGGGCTGGCGGGGCGCGGTGCGCGGCATGAACTGACGTTGTCATCGGGCGGGCAGGCGCTGCTCATCGATGAAAGCTATAACGCCAACCCGGCATCGATGCGCGCGACCATCGCCCAATTGGGGCGGGACGCGGCGGGCAGGGGCCGCGCATTGGCGCTGCTCGGCGCGATGAAGGAATTGGGCGCGCAATCCGACCATTATCATGCGGCATTGGCCGATGACCTGTGCGCCGCCGGGGTGCAATTTGCCTGGCTGGTGGGGGGCGAAATGGCTCCGCTCACGCATGCACTTGAAGGACGCATCGCATTCGCGCATGGCGACAATATAGAAGGGCTGGCAGACGATATTTCGCGCGCATTATGTGACGGGGATCGACTGTTGGTCAAAGGTTCCAATTCGGTCGGCCTGTCGCGCGTCGTTACCGCGCTGACGGGCGGGGGTGCATAATGTTATATCTGCTCGCGGAACATTTGGGTTTTCCCGGCCCGCTCAACCTTATCCGCTATCTCAGCTTTCGGTCGGGCGC
Organism: uncultured Sphingopyxis sp.; assembly: GCA_937957805.1. Taxonomy (GTDB): domain Bacteria; phylum Pseudomonadota; class Alphaproteobacteria; order Sphingomonadales; family Sphingomonadaceae; genus Sphingopyxis. The sequence goes on along the minus strand of CALFXW010000202.1, from coordinate 28,657 downwards.
GGCGATTGCGACGGCGATGCTCATCGGCCTCATCATCGCGCCCAAATTCATCATGATGTTGCGCGTCAAGCAGGGCAAGGGCCAACCCATCCGTGAAGATGGGCCGCAAAGCCACCTCGCCAAACGGGGCACGCCGACGATGGGCGGGCTGATGATCCTCATCTCGCTCACCATTTCGTCTTTGCTGTGGATGGATTTGTCGAACAGCCTGGTCTGGGCCTGTTTGTTCGTGACGCTGGGTTTTGGCTGCATTGGTTTCCTCGATGATTATGACAAGGTGACCAAACGCAGCCACAAGGGGGTGTCGGGTAAAATCCGTCTGCTCGCCGAATTTGCGGTGGCGGGCATTGCTTGTATGCTCATCCTCCAGCGCACCGGAACCGGGCTTTATCTGCCCTTTGTTTCGGGCCAATATGTTGAACTTAGTTATTTTTATTATGTGTTTGCGATGCTGGTCATTGTCGGCGCGGGCAATGCGGTCAATCTGACCGATGGGCTGGACGGGCTGGCGACCTTTCCGGTGATTATCGCCAGCCTGACCTTTTTGGTCATCGCCTATCTGACCGGCAACGCCAAATTTGCCGCCTATCTGGGCATACCGCATGTCGTCGGGGCGGGCGATTTGGCGATATTCTGCGCCGCGATAATTGGCGCGGGGCTGGCCTTCCTATGGTTTAACGCGCCGCCTGCCGCGATATTCATGGGCGATACGGGGTCGTTGGCGCTGGGCGGGGCGCTCGGCGCGATTGCGGTCACCGCGCAGCATGAAATTGTGCTGGCGGTGGTTGGCGGCCTGTTTGTGGTGGAGGCTTTGTCGGTCATCATCCAGGTTGGCTTTTACAAGCGCACCGGCCGGCGCGTGTTCCGCATGGCCCCCATCCACCACCATTTCGAACAATTGGGGTGGAGCGAATCGACCGTGGTCGTGCGTTTCTGGATCGTATCCATCGTGCTGGCGCTGGCGGGGCTCGCCACGCTCAAAATCCGGTGAGCCGCACGGACGATATCTTTCCCCTTGGGCCCGGGGTCGCCGGGCGGCATTTTGCCATGCTCGGCCTTGCGCGGACGGGGCTGGCGAGTGTTGCGGCGATGGTCGCGGCGGGGGCAAAGGTCAGCGGTTGGGATGACAGGGACGATGCGCGCGCCGCAGCGGTAGCGGCGGGCGCGGCCATTGCGCCGATTGATGGTGCGTTGCTCGCCGAATGTGATGCGCTCCTCCTCTCCCCCGGGGTGCCGCTCGACAGCCATCCGGTGGCGAAAATGGCGCGCCAGATGGGCAAACGCATCATCGGCGATATCGAATTATTCGCGCTCTCCCGCGCCCATTTGCCCGCGCACCGGGTGGTGGCGATCACTGGCACCAACGGCAAATCGACGACGACCGCGCTGATCCACCACGTCCTTGTTTCGGCGGGCGTGGCGGCGCAACTGGGCGGCAATATCGGCCTGCCGATATTATCGCGCGCACCGCTGGCCGCAGGCGGTGTCTATGTGCTCGAACTGTCCAGCTATCAGATTGATTTGACCCACAGTCTTGCCGCCGATGTGGCGGTGCTGACCAATATCACCCCTGACCACCTCGACCGCTATGGCGGCGATTTTCATGCCTATGCTGCGTCCAAGGAACGGCTGTTTGCCATGCAGCACAGTGACGGTGTTGCGATTATCGCTTGCGATGACGACCCCAGCCGACAGATTGCCAGCCGCATCCACCACCGCAGGGTGCGCGTGTCGGCGAGGGACATCAGCGTCGGTGATCAACGCCATTGGCCAGCATTACAGGGGCCGCATAATGCGCAAAATGCCGCTGTCGCCATCGCTGCGCTGCGCACGCTGGGCCTTGACGATATGGCGATTGTGGCGGGACTCACCTCCTACCCCGGCCTGCCGCACCGGATGGAACTCGTCGGCGAAGTCGCGGGCGTGCGCTATTATAATGACAGCAAGGCGACCAACCCCGACAGCAGCGCCCCCGCGCTCGCGGCATGGCCGCCGGTGGATGGCAAACCGCGCATCCACTGGATTTTGGGGGGGCGCGCCAAGGGCAAGGATATTGGCCCCTGCGCCGATTGGCTGGGCTATGTCGCCCATGCCTGGCTGATTGGGGAGGCGGCGGGCGATTTCGCCCGCGCCATTGGCGAACGCGCGCGGCATAGCCATGCAGGCGATTTGGCAACTGCGCTCGCCGGTGCGCGTGCGATGGCAAAGGCAGGGGACATCATCCTCCTCTCCCCCGCTGCCGCCAGTTTTGACCAGTTTCGGGATTTTGAGGCGCGCGGCGATGCCTTTCGCGCGCTGGTTGCGGAAATAGGGGGGCAAGATGGCCAGCCATAGCGACGAAAATGCGCCGATCATCCCCAGCAATTTGCAGCATCGGCGCAAGCCGCAGCCATTGTCCCGCGCGGATTCGAGCGACCTGTCGCGCTGGTATGCGGAGGTGGACCGCGGCCTCCTCCTGATGATTGTCGGGTTGATGGCCATCGGGCTGCTCGCCGTCGCGGTGGCCAGCCCGGTGGGTGCGCGCGTGGCGGCGCGGCGCGGCCATAATGTTCCCGAATTATATTATCTCTGGCGGCAGCTATTCTGGGTGTGCTCTGGCCTTCTCCTCATGCTTTGGGTCGGGCTGCGTCCCAAATTCGAAATCCGCAAATGGGCGGTCATCGGGACGGTCGTCGGCGTGCTTGCGCTGTTTGGCGTGTTGCTTTTGGGGCATGAGGTGAATGGCTCGACCCGCTGGATCGGCAGCGGCCTGTTTCGCTTGCAACCGTCCGAATTTTTGAAACCTTTGTTCGCCGTTTCCATGGGCTGGCTGCTCGCCTGTGGCAGCGAAGATGAAAAAATACCTGCCATGTCGCTCAGCTTTGCGGTCACATTATTGATCAGCATATTGTTGATGAGCCAGCCCGATTTTGGCCAGACCGTGCTGATTTGCGGCACTTGGCTTGCTATGGCATTTATCGCCGGACTGGATTTGCGCAAATTGGCGTGGATTGGCGGACTGGCCAGTGCGGGGATGGTCGCCACCTATTTCCTCTATGCCAATGCACGCCACCGCATCGACGCATTTTTGTTCGGGGCAGGTGATGGCGGGCAGGTCGACAGGGGGATGGATACACTGGCCAATTCGGGGCTGATTGGTTCTGGCCCCTTTACCGGCACCGCCAAATTCCGCCTGCCAGAGGCGCATACAGATTATATTTATTCGGTCATCGGCGAAGAATTCGGCCTGTTCGCATGTGCAAGCATATTGTTGCTCTATGTCGCGCTGGTGGTGCGCGTGCTGCGCCGCCTGCGCGAGGAACAGGACCAATTCGTCATATTGGCAGGTTCGGGGTTGGTGCTGCAATTTGCGGGGCAGATGCTGATTAATATTGCGGTCAACCTCCACCTCCTCCCCTCCAAGGGGATGACATTGCCCTTTATCTCTTATGGTGGTTCATCGCTTTGGGCCTTGTGCTTATCGATGGGAATGTTGCTGGCATTGACGCGGCGAAACCCCTATCGCGCGCGTCCGCAAGAGATAGCAGGATGGTGGGAAAAATGACGGGGGCAAAGCGCCAAACAGGCGGTATCACGCGCCATTATCTGCTCGCCGCGGGCGGCACGGGCGGGCATATGATGCCTGCCTATGCGCTGGCGGGGGAGTTGATTGCGCGTGGTCACCGTGTGGCGCTGATCAGCGATGATCGCGGTGTGCGTTTCGGCACCCCGCCCGATGGGCTGGATGTCCATATCCTGCCCGCAGGGCGCCCGGGCGGCGGGATATTGGGTTATGTGCGCGCGGCGCGCGGCATCTGGCGTGGTCGGGCGCAGGCGATCGAACTCGCGCGCAGCTTTGGCCCAAGCGCGGTCATCGGCTTTGGCGGCTACCCCGCGCTTCCCGCGCTGCTCGCCGCGCGCAATCTGGGTATCCGCGCGCTGGTGCATGAACAAAATGCGGTGCTGGGGCGGGTCAATCGGCTGGTTGCAAGGCAGGTGGCGGCGATTGCCACCGCATATAAAAATGTCGCGCGCATTCCCGCCGCTGCGGCATCGCGCGTTGCGCTGGTCGGCAATCCGGTGCGGGAGGAAATATTGGCACTGCGCGCCGAGCCATTCCCTGCCGTCGATGGGGAGGGGATTTTCCGCCTGCTCATTACCGGCGGCAGTCAGGCGGCGAGCGTTTTTGCCGATGTCGTGCCCGAGGCATTATCGCTCCTCCCCCTCCATTTCCGGCAGCGGTTACAGGTGACGCAGCAATGCCGGGCGGAGGATGTCGAACGGGTGCGCGCGCAATATCAAAGCTTTGGTATTCCAGCCGATATTTCGACCTTTATCAACGATATGGCGGAAAAGCTGCACTGGTCGCACCTTGTCATCGCGCGCGCGGGGGCGTCGACAATTGCGGAATTGACCTGCGTCGGACGGCCAGCGATTTTGGTGCCTCTACCCAGTGCCATGGACGACCACCAAAGCCATAATGTGCGCGAAATGGTCGAAGCGGGCGGCGCGCGTGCGATTGCGCAGGATAGGTTCACGCCCGTCGAACTGGCCAAACAAATGCAAAGGCTGGCGATGGAACCCGAAGCTTTGTTGAGCGCGGCCGCGCGCGCGCGCAGCGTCGGACGGCCCGATGCGACACGCGATCTGGCCGATCTGGTGGAACAGGGCGGCGGCGCACCGATCGCCGATGTGCTGGGGGCCAGCGCAAAACGCGCGCGGCACGCACGCCTCGCGGGGGCAGCATCATGAAGGGCGTCGCAACCGACATTGGCATCATCCACTTCGTGGGCATCGGCGGCATCGGCATGTCGGGCATTGCAGAGGTGATGCACAATCTGGGCTATCAGGTGCAGGGCAGCGACATTGCCGATGGCTATGTCGTTGATGGTTTGCGCGCGCGGGGGATAAAGGTGATGATCGGCCACGACGCGGCCAATGTCATTGGCGTCGCGGTGGTGGTGACTTCAACCGCCGTCAGCCGCAAAACCAATCCGGAGGTGGAGGCAGCCTATGCCGCGCGCATCCCGGTGGTGCGCCGCGCGGAAATGCTCGCCGAACTGATGCGCCTCAAATCCACCGTCGCGGTGGCGGGGACGCATGGCAAGACGACGACGACCAGTCTGGTTGCTGCGCTGCTCGACGCGGGCGGGGTCGACCCGACGGTCATCAACGGCGGCATCATCAACCATTATGGTTCCAACGCGCGGCTCGGCACGTCGGACTGGATGGTGGTAGAAGCCGATGAAAGCGATGGCAGCTTCCTGCGTCTCGACGGCACGATTGCGGTCGTCACCAATATCGACCCCGAACATCTCGACCATTATGGCAGTTTCGACGCGGTAAAGAGCGCCTTTGTCGATTTCATTGAAAATACGCCATTTTATGGCGCGGCTGTGCTGTGCATCGACCATGATGAGGTGCAGGCAATCATCCCGCGCATCCGTGACCGGCGCATCGTCACCTATGGTTTTTCCGCCCAAGCCGATGTGCGCGGCACCAGCATCCTAGCCGACGCGGGTGGCAACAGCTTTGATGTCGTCATCCGCGACCGCGATGGCGCGACCCGCACCATCGATGGCGTCCATCTGCCGATGTCGGGGCGGCACAATGTACAAAATGCGCTCGCCGCCATAGCCGTTGCCCAGCATATGGGGGTTGCCGACGACAAGATCCGCGACGGGTTTGCCGGATTCAAGGGGGTGAAGCGGCGTTTTACCCGCGTTGGTGCGGTCGCTGTCGCGGATGGGGAGGCGGCGATTATCGATGATTATGCGCACCACCCCGTCGAAATCCGTTCGGTATTGTCTGCTGCGCGCGAAAATGTCGGCACCGGACGGGTGGTGGCGGTGGTGCAGCCGCACCGCTTTACCCGGCTGCGCGACCATATGGCCGATTTTGCCGCCGCCTTTAACGATGCCGACGTGGTGCTGGCGTTGCCCGTTTATACCGCAGGTGAAGCGCCGATTGACGGCGTCAGCAGCGATGCACTGGTCGCCGAGATAAGGGGGCGCGGGCACCGCGATGCGCGCAGTCTGGATGGTGGCGATGCGCTCCAATCCGCGCTGACGGCGATGTTGGCCGAAGGCGGTATTGGCGCGGGTGACATCATATTGTGCATGGGCGCGGGGGATATTACGAAGGTTGCAGCGGGACTGGCCGCGGCGCTGGAGGCGGTGAAGTGAGCGTCTCATTCCTTCGTCATGCTGAACTTGTTTCAGCATCCATGGCCTGCTCTCTCGGTCGGTGCGGCGTGCGTGTCGACGTCCGGCCGGGGCCCCTGAAACAAGTTCAGGGTGGCGAAAAACTGGGGGATCGTTGGTGATGCGCATCCTCACGGAAACCCGTCCGGGTGCCTTTGAAGTGCAGTTGCGGGCCGGATCGTTCACGATTCCGGCACCGGGTGGAAAGCTTACTGCCAACGCCCCGCTTGCGCCGTTGGTCTGGTTCAAATCAGGCGGTGCTGCTGACCTGCTGTTTGAACCAGCCTCGACGGAGGCTCTGGCATCTTTCTTGCGTAGCCTTCCCGATTGGGTCCCCGTGATGGCGTTGGGGCTTGGTTCCAACCTCATCATCCGGGACGGCGGTTTTCCGGGCGTGGTGGTGCGGCTGGGCAAGCCGTTTGCCAAGGTGGATGTGCTGGACGCGACGATGCTGCGTTGTGGCGGCGGGGCGTCGGGCATATTGGTTTCCTCTACCGCGCGCGATGCGGGGATTGGCGGGCTGGAATTTCTGCGCTCCATCCCCGGAACGGTCGGCGGCTTTGTCCGCATGAATGGCGGGGCATATGGGCGCGAGGTCAAGGATATTTTGGTCGATTGCGACATCATCCTGCGTTCGGGGGAACGCCAAAGCCTCTCGCTCGATGCATTGCATTATAGCTATCGGCATAGCGAACTGCCCGACGGCGCGGTGGTCATCGGCGCGACCTTTCGCGGGGTCGAAAATGTGTCAGAGGCGATACAGGCGGAAATGGACCGTATCGCCGCCAGCCGCGAGGCATCACAGCCGCTGCGGTCCAAGACCGGCGGTTCGACCTTCAAAAACCCCGAAGGGCACAAGGCCTGGGCGCTGGTCGATGCGGCGGGCTGTCGCGGGCTGACCATCGGCGGCGCGCAGGTGAGCGAAAAACATACCAACTTCCTCATCAACAGCGGCGATGCGACGAGTGCGGATATAGAGGCGTTGGGCGAAGAGGTTCGCCGCCGGGTAAAGGAACATAGCGGCGTGGAATTGCAGTGGGAAATTCAGCGCGTAGGAGTGATGAAGTGAGTATGGCAAAGCCCACGCTCCCCGTGCCGGGGAGGATCGTATGAGAGGCCCTTGGCATATCGCCGTGTTGATGGGCGGCTGGTCGGCGGAACGCGAAGTTTCGTTGATGAGCGGCAATGATGTTGCCGACGCGCTTGAAGCGCGCGGGCATCGGGTGACGCGCGTCGACATGGGACGCGATGTGGCGGCGCGGCTGGTCGCGGCCAACCCCGATGTCGTGTTCAACGCGCTGCACGGGGTGCCCGGCGAAGATGGCACGGTGCAGGGGATGCTCGACCTGCTGGGCATGCGCTACACGCACAGCGGGCTTGCAACGTCGGTCATCGCCATCGACAAAATATTGACCAAACAGGCGCTGGTGCCGCACGGCATTCCCATGCCCGGCGGGCATATCGTCACGCGCGATGCCATCCACGAACGCGATCCGCTGCCGCGCCCCTATGTGCTGAAACCGGTGAATGAGGGTAGCTCGGTCGGCGTCGCCATCGTCCGCGACGACAGCAATTACGGCAACCCCATTGCGCGCGATGCCGCCGGCCCGTGGCAGGATTTCGACCAGTTGCTCGCCGAACCCTTTGTCCGTGGACGCGAATTGACCGTCGCGGTCTTGGGGGGGGAGGCGTTGGCGGTGACCGAATTGGTCGTGTCGACCGGCTTTTATGATTATGCCGCCAAATATACGGCCGGGCTGACCCAGCATATTTGCCCCGCGCAAATCCCCGAGAATATTGCGCAGCGTATGTGCGCCATCGCGGTCGAAGCGCATGGGTTGTTGGGCTGCAAGGGGGCGTCGCGGTCCGATTTTCGTTGGGATGACGAACGGGGTGAATCGGGCATTTTCCTGCTGGAGGTGAATACCCAGCCCGGCATGACGCCGCTCAGCCTCGTCCCTGAACAGGCGCGTTATCGCGGTATGGACTATGGCGAGCTGGTCGAACGCATCGTGGAGGAAGCGTTATGAGCAAGAAACGGCCCAGTGTGCAGCGGGTAAAGCGCGGCAAGGCGGCGCACCCGCGTCGGGCCGCCCGCACGAAGCCGTCATGGCTGCGGCAGATTTGGGGCGAGCTGCTGGTGCGGCAACCTTTTGCGCCCGCAACCATCCGTCGCGGCTTAGTGACGGCGATGCTGGCGATAATCGCGTTCGGCGCGTTTCAGGTCGGGCGAATGACCGGCGTCAATGCCTGGGCGGATGAACAATTTGCCCACGCCGTCGCCGATGCTGGCTTTTCGGTGCAGCGTATAGAGGTGGTGGGGGCCAACCGCATCGACCGGCTGCGCGTATATGACATTGCGCTCCGGCAAAAAGACCGTTCGATGGCGGCGTTCAACTTGGATGAAGTGCGCCGCGATCTGGAATCCAACGGCTGGGTCGGCGAAGCGCGGGTGTCGCGCCGTCTGCCCGACACTTTGGTCATCGATTTGGTCGAACGCACCCCTGTCGCCGTCTGGCAGGAGGGGGAGCATTATGTGCTGATCGACAAACATGGCACGCGTCTGCCCGGCGTTGACCCCGCGAGCGTTCCCAATCTGCCGATTATCGTCGGGCAAAATGCACGCCAACAAATGGAAAGGCTGGACGAATTAATGGCCGCTGCGCCTGCGCTGAAACCGCAATTGTCGGGCGCGCGCTGGCTGGGTAACCGGCGCTGGGACCTGTATTTCCGCACGGGGGAGGTTTTGTTGCTGCCCGAAGACCCTGAACGCGCGCGCGAAGCCTTTGCCGAATTTGCGCGGCTGGACGGTATCAACCGTCTGTTGGGGCGCAATATTCGCCGCTTTGACATGCGCCTGCCTGACCGGCTGGTGCTGCGCCCCGGACGGCGCGGCGAAGTTTCCACACTCGACCAGTTTAGCGGCGGCAATGTCGTTGTCGAACCGGCATCGGGTCAGGAAATTTAAGGCAAAGGCAGCACGCAACACATGGCCGCCCCCCGCATAGAGCGATTGTTCACCGCCATCGACGTTGGTTCGTCGAAGGTCGCGGTGCTGATTGCCGGACAGCAAAGCGACGGTAAAATGCGCGCGCTCGGCACGGGCGTGCGTGAAAGCAGCGGCATTAAACGTGGCGTAGTCGTCGATGTGCAGGCGGTTGATCAGGTGGTGCGCGATGCGCTCGAACAAGCAGAGGCGATGGCTGGGGTCGAGGTGCAGCAGGCGTGGATCAGCTTTGGCGGCGCGTCGCTCAGCAGCCGCACGGTGGAACATGGCAACCCCTTCAGCCGTGGACAGGTGGAAGGGGAGGATGTCGATGAACTTCTCACCCATATAGCAGAAAATCTGGCCGATACCGGCAAAGCTGTCCTCCATGCGCGACCCATATTTTATACCGTCGACGGGATGCAGGGTGTCGCCAATCCAGAGGGGTTATATGCCGACCATCTGGGCGCGACCGTGCTGGTGGTGGAGGCGGATCGCGGCCCGGTATCCAATCTGGTTACCGCCGTTCGAGCAGCCAATGTCGATATTCGCGATGTCGTCGCGTCCATATTGGCGAGCGGCCATGCCTGTCTGAGTGCGGAACAGCGCGATATAGGCACTGTTCTGGTCGACATCGGCGCGCATCTGACCAAAGTCGGTCTGTTCGCGGGCGGCGCGCTTATCGGCATTGCGACGCTGGCGGCGGGCGGCGATGACATTACCGACGATATTGCATCCGAATTTGCCATGCAGCGGCGGGCGGCACGGCGGATGAAAAGCCGCTATGGTTCGGCCATATCCTCCCCCCGCGACCATCAGGAACAGCTCGATGTCGAAACGACGGAGGGGGAAAGCCCGGCCAAAATTACGCGTGCGCAGCTGAACGCGGTGATTGGCAAAAGGCTCGACCATTTTGTCCCGCGCATCGGGCAGATGCTCGACACGTTGCAGGATGGCGGGCCGACCCGTCGCCAATTGGTGTTGACGGGCGGCGCGTCCGAACTGCGCGGGATGGCCGATTATGTCCAGTCGGTGCTGGGCGGCAGCGTGCGCATGGCGCCCCCACTTGCGATGGAGGGTTTGACCCCGGCGCACAGCGGTGCGGGTTATTCGACGATGCTCGGCCTGATCGCCCATGCCGCAACCCCGCCGCTCGACATCCGTACAACGGGTAATGGGCAAGTAAAGGCGGGGGAGGCGGGGCGCTGGTGGCAGCGGCTGGCCGCCATGTGGGGACGAGGAAAATAAGGGGCCCGACGCAATATGGTTAAAAATACGATTCACGCGGGCCGGAAAATGTGTAAAGATTCATGCGAAGCGGCCAATTGCGGCCCGAATATTGCAGCTATGACCCGATTATTGGGGGGAGTTTGGTTATGAGCATCAACATTGGACCGCCGCAAATGGATGGTTTGAAACCGAAAATTGCGGTCATTGGTGTCGGCGGTGCTGGTGGCAACGCCATCGCCAATATGATTGCTTCGCACGTCGAAGGGGTCGAATTTCTTGTCGCCAACACCGATGCGCAGGCGCTCAACGCGTCACCTGCGGAACGGCGGCTGCAATTGGGCGCACTGATCACCCAGGGGCTGGGTGCAGGCTCGATGCCAGAGGTGGGGCGCGCGGCGGCCGAGGAATCGATCGTTGACCTCGAATCCGCATTGGATGGCATGCACATGGTGTTCATCGCCGCTGGCATGGGCGGCGGCACCGGCACCGGCGCTGCGCCGGTTATCGCGCGCGCGGCGCGCGACAAGGGGATTTTGACGGTTGGCGTTGTTACCAAACCCTTTAGCTTCGAAGGGACGCGGCGTATGCGTTCTGCCGATGCGGGGATTGAGGAACTGCAAAAACATGTCGATACGCTGATCGTCATCCCCAACCAGAATCTGTTCATGGTGGCAGAAGCCAAGACGACTTTTATCGAAGCGTTCCGCATGGCCGATGAAGTGTTGCAGCAAGGGGTGCGCGGTATCACCGACCTGATGGTGCGCCCCGGCCTCGTCAACCTTGACTTTGCGGACGTGCGTTCGGTGATGCGCGATGCGGGCAAGGCGATGATGGGTACGGGTGAGGCCGAAGGCGAAGGGCGCGCGCTGCTCGCCGCGCAACAGGCGATTGCCAACCCGCTGCTCGACGGTGTTTCAATGGCCGGTGCACGCGGGGTCATCATCTCCATCTCCGGCGGTGAAGATTTGGGCCTGTATGAATTGCAAGAGGCGGGTGACCACATCCGCGAACTGGTGGATTCAGAGGCGAATATCATTTGGGGTTCGGCCTTTAACCCCGAATTGTCCGGCAAAATCCGCGTGTCGGTGGTGGCAACCGGGCTGGATCCGGCGGCAGCCAGCGTGCAGCGGCAGGGGCTGAATTTTGGACGTCCGGCACCCGCGCTCACGCCCGCAGCGTCGCTTGCGCCTGCTGCACCGCTGAGCGCACCCGCGCCGCTGACCACGCCTGCGCCATCATTGGCGACAATGGCACCGCCGCCGCCGGTTGAAACCGGGGCTGTGGAAGCGCCAATCCCCCAAGCATATGAACCAGCGCCCGAACCCGTGCTGCCCACACCGCGCTATGTTGATGATGCGCTGGAGGATGATGCCGTCGGGGTCGATGCGGCGGCAGAGGATGATGCGCTGATGCTCGGCGCGGAACAGGCTGCTGATGACGATGGCTATGATGCGCTGCAAGGAGCAGCCGTCGGTGCGGAGGATGATTTTCCGCCCATCCAGGGGCAAAATTATGCGCCGCCCGCGCCGGAACCGGCTGCGCCCACCGCAGAACCCGCACCAACTTTGTTTGAAAAAATGAAGGCGCTGTCGCGGATGGAGGGTCGCGCCGGGCTGGAAGAAAATGAAGGGGATGGCCCCGATGGGGATGATGACCCCAATGGTGGCGGCGAATCGCGCTTTCCCAATATTCCACGCTTTTTGGGTCGCCAGTCCAACTGATTGAACGGCAAGTCGCCCCCGCGATGACAATGGTCGCGGGGGAAGGGCGCTTGCCCGCAATTCAGGCGCCAACTATACTTGTTCACCGCGATTTCCGAGCCGTGAAATGTCCCATTTCACTCGAAATCACTCTGGTCGGGTTCCCATGTTGCGGCAATGGCTTTAGGGCTGCGCCATGATGAACCGGAAAAATGCCGCCCTGCGCGCAATGGCGCTTACCCTGCTGGCTGGCGCGGCGATGCTGCCAGTGAACAGCGTTGCGCAAAGCCCCGCCGTTCCCGTGCCAACCGCCAATTCCGAGCCCGTCAGCAGCACCGGTAACGCCTTGCTCGACGCTGAATTGAGTGAGCGGCAGGCGGCGCAGCGTAATTTGACCGCCGCATTGGCGCTGGTCGCCGCCAATGCAAGCGACGGCCCGGCCCTGTTGCAGGCCGGGCAGGCCGCGCTCACCATGGGGGATGGGCGCGCCGCGCTCAGTTTCCTAAGCCGGGCAGAGGCCGCGATGCCGCAAAATCCGGTTATCAAGGCGGCGCTCGGGGCGGCGCTTGTCCGGATGGAAGATCCCGAACAGGCGATGCGTTATTTTGATGCCGCGATCGCAGCGGGCGGGCTTGACCGCGCCTATATGGCCGACCGGGCGCTCGCCTTTGACCTGATGGGGGATCAGGCGCGGGCGCAGGCCGACTATGCAGTGGTGATGCGCGAAAGACCGAGCGCCGAAACATTGCGACGGCAGGCGATTTCCATCGGCATATCGGGGGAGGCTGATCGCGCGGTGCAATTGCTCGGCCCCCTGCTGCGCGCGCAGGATCGGGCGGCATGGCGCGCGCGCGCGATGATTTTGGCGATGAATAACCGCGCCGATGAAGCGCGCCAGATTGCCCGTGCCACCATGCCGCGCCAATTGGCCGAGGGGTTGGAGCCTTATTTTGCGCTGATGGACCATTTGACCCCCGCGCAATTGGCCGCCGCGTCGCATTTTGGCCGGTTCCCCGAATATGCAACGCTTGCCGCGCAGCCCGCCCGCCATGCGCCGGTGGTGGTGGCGGCTGCCAGCCCGCCCGTTGTGCCGACCAGCGGCAATGACCGTCGCCAGAATGATCGTAGCCGCCGGCGCAGCGAAACGCGCATTCCCGGGCCGGAGCCGCGCATCATCACCCGCACGCCGGTTCCTGCGCCGCCCCCTGCGCCAACGCCCGCCCCCACCCCCGCACCTGCGCCGACAGTGATGGCTGATCTCGGCCGTGCGCCGCCGCCACCCGCGCCGCCATCCGCGCCGCGCCCGACGCCTGCACCTGCGCCGGTGATCTTAACGGTGCCCGCACCAGTGCCGACACCGACACCCGCTCCATCGCCGCCGCCGCGCGTTGCGTCGGTTGCAGGGCCGGTCGATGGTGAAGCACCGGTGCGCGCGAATACCGTCGCCGTGCCGTCAGCGGTGACCGAAGCCGTGCCAACAGGGCAAGTGCTCGCCGGCTGGTCGATGGCAGACATGGTTGCGGACATTGCGGTGCCGGAGGCGGAACGCCGCGCTGCTGCCGCTGGTCTGACGGCTGACCAGTTGGCGAGCGTTGCGGCAGAAAATGTCGCTGCGCAGGCGCGCGAAGCCGAGGAGGCACGTACCCGTGCCAACGCTGAGCGCGAACGCCGCGCGGCAGAGGCTGAACGCACGCGCGCGGCCGAAGCCGCCGAAGCGCGGGCGGAACGCGAACAGCAACGCGCCAACCCCGCGCGTATCTGGGTGCAGGTGGCAACGGGTGCAAATGTGTCCGCCCTCGGTTTCGATTGTCGCCGTCTGGCGCGCCAATATGCCGCTGCCTTTGGTTCACGCAGTTGCTCGATAGCCGCGTGGAACCGCACCCATCGGCTGCTGGTCGGCCCATTCCGCAACGCAGCGGCGGCGCGCGAATGGCTGGCCGGCTATGCCCGCGCCGGGGGCGATGGCGCCTTTGTCTGGAACAGCGATGCGGGCGAGGAAGTGACCGCGGTTGGCGCGCGCCGCTGACCATGGGGCTGCTGAGCCACCTTGCCGCGCGGCCAGAGGAAAGCCGGGGACGTTTATATCCGCAGACGGGGGATGACCGGCGCGGGCCGCGCGATGCATTTCAGCGCGACCGTGACCGCATCGTCCATTCGATTGCCTTTCGCCGCCTGCGCCACAAGACTCAGGTGTTTATCGCGCCCGATGGTGACCATTATCGCGTCCGCCTGACGCATAGTTTGGAAGTGGCTCAAATCGGGCGCACCATTGCCCGTGCGCTCGGCCTCAATGAGGATCTGACCGAGGCATTGTGCCTTGCCCATGACATTGGCCACCCACCCTTTGGCCATGCAGGCGAAGATGCGCTCGAAGCCTGTCTGACCCCCGTTGGCGGCTTTGACCATAATGCCCACAGCCTGCGCACACTGATGCTGCTCGAATGTCCTTATCCTGATTTCGACGGGCTGAACCTGACGTGGGAGATGCTGGAGGGGCTGGCCAAGCACAATGGCCCGATTGTCGAGCCGACTTGGGCCATGACTGCGTGCGATGCTTTATTCCCGCTCGACCTTGCCAGCCATGCCGGGGCGGAGGCGCAGGTAGCGGCAATTGCCGACGATATTGCCTATGACAATCATGATATTGATGATGGGCTGCGCGCCGGACTGCTCGACCTCGACCAATTGCTGGCCCAGCCGTGGGTGGCAGGCAATTGGCAGCGGGTGCGTGCTGCATTCCCCGCTGCTCCGCTGGACCGGTTGGCCCGTGAATTGGTGCGCAGCCAAATTGGCGTGATGGTCAATGATGTCATCAGCCATAGCGTCGCGCGGGCGGGTGCATTGGGCCTGTCGAGCGCGGCGGACGTGCGCGCGGCCGGCGAAAATATAATCGGCTTTTCGGATAATCTGGCGGCGGAGGAACGGCGCTTTAAGCGGTTCATGTATCGAACCCTCTATCACCATCAGGCGCAATTGGCGGCGGCGGATGGCGCGCGCGATGTCGTTGTCGCGTTATTTGGTGCCTATGCCGACCAGCCGCAGTTGATGGGCGGCAACTGGGCAGCGCGCCTGCCGGGCGATGCAACGGGCGCGCACCGGCATATTGCCGATTATATTGCCGGGATGACCGACCGTTTTGCCATTGATAGGTTTGCCGAAATTTTCGGAACCAAAGCAGTGCCCGACGCGCTGCGCCATGCTGGATAGATAAAGCGCGGATTGACTAGCGCCGCGCCCAAGGGCATGGGCTGCCCAATCGCTGACCCGTGCGGGAGAGGCTGGGGGATTCGCCCCGGCGCCGAAGGAGCAACCGCCCCGGAATCTCTCAGGCACAAGGGACCGTATGGGTCGATAGCGATGCTCTGGAAAGCGTGGGCATGGCAGCATGACCACCACCGAAGGGGTAAGCGCGGGCGGCATATGCGTCTCGCGTCAAGCTCTCAGGTCTCCGCGACAGAGGGGGTTCGAAATATGCCGCTCAATCTGGGCGTTGGTTTCGGGCGCGCGTGGAGAAAATGGATGAGCGACGAATTTCTGGATGATGGCGCAGACGGCGCGGAAATGCTGCCGGTTTTGACGCTGCCGCTCGACGCATGGCACCGCGCAAAGGGTGCGCGCATGGTCGAATTCGCCGGTTATCATATGCCAATCCAATATGAAGGCATCATGGCCGAACATCTTTGGACGCGCGAAAATGCCGGGCTGTTCGACGTCAGTCACATGGGGCAATTGACGCTGGCGGGCGATGGGCTGGATGCGGCGGTCGAATCCTTGCTGCCAATCGACCTTTCGACGCTGAAATTAGGGATGCAGCGATATTCGCTGCTGCTCGACGAAAATGGCGGCGTGCTCGACGATCTAATGGTATCGCGCTGGCCCGATGCAATTTACATCGTCGCCAATGGCGCAACCAAATGGGATGATATCGCCTTTTTGCGCGAACATCTGCCCGATGCGGTGACGCTGAACCATATGGAAGACCGGGCATTATTGGCGTTGCAGGGGCCAAAGGCCTTTGCCGCGCTCGAACGGCATGTCAGCGGCGAACATCCCTTGTCGGCGCTGGTTTTCATGCGCTTTGGCCAGTTCCAACTGGCGGGCGAGGATGTGACCATCGCGCGCGCTGGCTATACCGGCGAAGATGGCTTTGAAATATCGCTCCCCGCGTCGGCGGCGGAAAAAATCGCCGATTTGCTGTGCGGTGAAGGCGAAGTGCGCCCCATCGGCCTTGGTGCGCGCGACAGTTTGCGGCTGGAGGCGGGTTTGCCGCTTTATGGGCATGATCTGTCACCCGACGATACGCCGGTTTCCGCCGGCCTGTTGTTCGGCATCAACAAACGCCGCCGCGAAGTGGGCGGCTTTTTCGGGGCCGACAAAATTCTTGGCCAGATAGCATCCGGCCCGGCGCGTAAATTGGTCGGCTTTAGCGTCGAAGGACGTCTGCCGGTGCGCGAGGGCGCGGAAATTTTTGCAGGCGACACATTGGTCGGGCAGATAACTTCGGGCGGATTTGCGCCGAGTGTCGGGGCACCGATTGCCATGGGATATGTGGGTGCAGCGCACGCTGACATCGGCACCAATTTGGAAGCAGAGGTGCGCGGCAAGCGCATCCCCATTTGCGTCGCATCCATGCCATTTGTTGCGCATAAATATGTACGAAAGGGAGGATGAGGGGATGACCATTTATTTCACGCAAGACCATGAATGGATTGCGCTCAACGGCGATGTCGCGACCGTCGGCATCACCGATTATGCGCAGGGGCAATTGGGCGATGTCGTATTCATCGAACTGCCTGCTGTGGGTAAGGATCTGACCAAGGGTGATGATGCCGCCGTGGTTGAATCGGTCAAGGCCGCGAGCGATGTTTATGCGCCTGTTTCGGGCATGGTCGTTGAATTCAATGCCGACCTCGAAGCAGATCCCGCGCTCGCCAATTCCGACCCGGAGGGGGAGGGCTGGTTTTTCCGCATGACCCTCTCCAACCAGGGGGAATTGGACGGGTTGATGGATGCGGCGGGCTATCGCGCCTATTGCGATACGCTCTGACGCGTTGATTTGGCGCGCACACTGACCCTTGATGCGGCGGCCATTGCCGCCACGCGCCTCATGGTCGCCACCCCCATTTATGCGGGGGCGGCACCTGCATATGTACGCGCGTTGCTGGCTTTGGCGATGGAAGCAAAGGATATCGGCCTTGCCATTGATTTTGTCTTCACCCGTTACCAGCCCGACATCAGCCGGGCGCGCAACAATCTGACGCATATTTTCCTGCGCAGTGACTTTACCCATCTGCTGTTCATCGATGATGATGTTGATTTTGCAGCGGCTGATATATTCTCGATACTGGCGGCGATGGTGGGGCGGGCGGACTGTGCGATTTTGGGCGCGCCCGTGCCGCGCCGCGTCATCGCATGGGGGCAGGTGGCGCGTGCCGCCGAATTGGGGTTGGGGCGCGAAAACCCGGCCAACCTTGCCAAATATGGCGGCAGTTTCGCGCTGCGCTTTGCCGACCCTGCGGCACAATTTCGCATCGATGAACTGGTTGAGCTGGACAAATTGGGCACCGGGCTGATGCTGATCCGCCGCGACGTCATAACCCGTTTGGTCGAACGGCATAGCGAGCTTTGCTATGTCACCAACGCCGAAGAACGCGCTGCTTATGGTTTGGACGATCAGGTCTGCGGGCTGTTCAATGGCGCGATTGACCCGGAAACCCGCATGCTCGAAGCGTGCGATTACAGCTTTTGCCGCCGCGCGCGCGATGCCGGATTTTCTATCTTCCTCGCCCCATGGGTGGCTACCGCGCAGAGCGGCCCCGCCACTTTTGACGCCAAATTATCCGACCTTGCCCGTCTGGCGGGCTAGGTCGTTCTAGGAGTATACAGTGATGCGTTATTTGCCGCTGAGCGATCAGGATCGCCGAGCCATGCTCGACGTGGTCGGGGTGCCCAGCATCGATGGCCTGTTCGCCGATGTGCCAGCGGCGGCGCGACTGACCGGGCCGATTGCCGACCTGCCCATGCACAAGAGCGAACTGGCGGTCGAAGCCCATTTTTCGGCATTGGCGCGCAGCAATATGTCGGCGGCCCACCACCCGTTTTTCTTGGGCGCCGGGGCCTATCGTCACCATATTCCTGCCAGCGTCGATCATCTGATCCAGCGCGGCGAATTTCTGACCAGCTACACACCCTATCAGCCCGAAATTGCGCAGGGCACGTTGCAGATGCTGTTTGAATTTCAGACGCAGGTCGCGCGGCTTTATGGCTGTGATGTGGCCAATGCGTCGATGTATGACGGGTCGACCGCCGCGTGGGAAGCGGTCGCCATGGCGGGGCGGATTACGGGACGCAAACGCCATATAGTCGTCGACGGGCTGCACCCCCATTATCTGTCGGTCATGCACACCATGGCTGCCTTTACCGGCGATGCCATTGACGTGGTGGAGTTGGCCCATGGCGAAAGCCCCGCACAAACCAGCGCCAATGCTATCGCCAAGCTGGACGGGCTGATCAACGATGGTGTCGGGTCGATCATCGTCCAATATCCTGATGTTTTTGGCGAAATTCGTGATTTGCGTCCCTTGGCCGAGCTGGCGGCGGCACGCGGCGCGCTGCTCATCGCGGTGGTCACCGAGCCGGTGGCGCTGGGTATGATTGAGGCACCGGGCACGATGGGTGCGGACATCGTGGTGGGCGAAGGGCAAGCGATTGGCGTTGGTCTGCAATTTGGCGGGCCATATCTTGGCCTTTTTGCCACCAAGCAAAAATATGTCCGCCAGATGCCGGGGCGATTGTGCGGTGAAACGGTCGATGCCAATGGCAAGCGCGGCTTTGTGCTGACGCTGTCGACGCGCGAACAACATATTCGCCGGGAAAAGGCGACATCGAATATCTGCACCAACTCGGGGTTATGCGCGCTCGCCTTTTCCATTCATATGAGCTTGCTGGGTGAAAAAGGGTTGCGCGAAATGGCGCGTATCAGCCACGAACGCGCGCTGGCGACGGCGGATTACCTGTCCGCCATCCCCGGCATTTCGGTCAAATGGCGACCGATTTTCAACGAATTTGTCGCTTGGCTGCCGCGCGATGCGCGCGATGTGGCGCGCCAATTGGCGGCCAAGGGGGTTTTGGGCGGGGTGCCGTTGGGACGATTATTTCCCGACCGGCCAGAACTGGCGAACGGCCTGCTCATCGCCACAACCGAACTTACGACAAATGCGGATGTCGCGGCGCTGGGCGCTGCATTGCAGGAGGTGCTGGCATGAGCGGCGCAGTCAACCCCGGCGGCTGGCGGCCGCAAATGAGCGCAGCGGGCGCGCAGGGCGACAGCGCGACCCACACCGGCAATCGTGCATTGATGCTCGAAGAACCCTTGCTGTTCGAAATCGGCAGTTTCGATCGCACCGGGGTCGATTTTGACGCAGGCGAACCCATGCTGACCGGGCGTCACATCGGCGGGCCGGTTGAATCATGGATGGAAGCCGTCAGTTATGACAGCGCCAGCTTTGCCCGTACCAGCGCCATCGCCCTGCCTGCACTGGCAGAGGGGGAGGCGGTGCGCCATTACACCCGCCTCAGCCGGCAAAATTATGCGATTGATCTGGGGCTATTCCCGCTCGGCAGTTGCACGATGAAACATAACCCGCGGCTCAACGAAAAGGTCGCGCGGATGAAAGGGTTTGCCGACGTCCACCCGCTGCAACCGCAGCAAAGCGTGCAGGGCGCGCTCAGCGTTATCGATGAACTGGCCGACTGGCTGCTGAAACTAACCGCGATGCACAGCGTTGCGATGACGCCAAAGGCGGGCGCGCATGGCGAATTATGCGGCATCTTGTGCATCAAGGCCGCGCTGGACGCGCGCGGCGAAAACCGTCCCGTCATCCTCGTTCCCGAAAGCGCGCATGGCACCAACCCGGCAACCGCCGCGTTCGCCGGCTTCAAAGTCGAAAATATCCCGGCAACCAGCGAAGGACGCGTCGATCTGGCGGCGCTGACCGCACGGCTTGGCCCCGATGTGGCCGGGGTGATGATTACAAATCCCAACACCTGTGGCCTGTTTGAACGCGACATGCGCGCCATTTCGGACGCGGTGCACGCAGCGGGCGGCTATGTCTATTGCGATGGCGCGAATTTTAACGCGATTGTCGGACGGGTGCGCCCGGGGGATCTGGGCATTGATGCGATGCACATCAACCTCCACAAGACATTTTCGACCCCGCATGGCGGTGGCGGGCCGGGTTCGGGGCCGGTAGTGCTTTCCGCCGCGCTCGCGCCCTTTGCGCCAATCCCCTTTGTCACCCATGGTGCCGACGGCAGCCTGCATTTGGTGGAGGAGGAAAATATTGGTGAAGGCCATGGCCAAAGCTTTGGCCGCATGTGCGCCTTTCACGGGCAGATGGGGATGTTCACCCGTGCGCTCGCCTATATCATGAGCCATGGGGCCGACGGACTGAAACAGGTGGCGGAGGATGCGGTGCTCAACGCCAATTATGTACTGCGCAGTCTTGACGATGTGCTCGACGCGCCGTTCGGGGCGTCGGGGCCATGTATGCACGAAGCGCTGTTTTCCGACGCGGGTTTTGCCGACGGCTTTACGACGCTCGACCTTGCCAAGGGGCTGATCGACGAAGGCTTCCACCCGATGACCGTTTATTTCCCGCTGGTCGTCCATGGCGCGATGCTGATCGAACCGACCGAGACAGAGGGGAAGGCAACGCTCGACCAGTTCATCGGCGCGCTGCGTTCGCTCGCCGCACGGGCAAAACAGGGCGAACCCAGCCTGAAAACCGCGCCGCATTTTGCCCCACGCGGTCGGCTTGACGAAACATTGGCAGCGCGTAAACCAGTGCTCGCTTGGCAGGGTGACAAAGAATAGTCCGTCATCCCCATGCATATTTGGGGGGAATATCATGGACTGGGACTTCGCATTCCGCATCGCCAACTATTGGGCGATGGCGTTTTGGGTTGTTTTGGCGTTTTTACCCCGAAAACCATTGACCATGTCGTTTATCATGTATGGCGGCATTGCGGTATTGGCGCTTTCCTATGTCCTATTGCTCGCCAGTTTGTGGAGCGGGCGGATGGACCCCGGCGGGGCGGTAGCACAGGTTGATTTCGCCCGACTTTCGGGGATTATGGGCATGTTCGCGACCAAGGGTTGGATGGTGCTCGGCTGGGTACATTATCTTTGTTTTGACCTGTTCGTCGGGTTGTGGATCGCGCGTGATGCCGATGGCAAGGGTATTGGCCGCATCTGGCAAGTGCCAATTCTACTGGCGACCTTCATGTTTGGCCCGGTCGGCCTGCTGCTCTGGCTGATTGCGCGCGAACCCGCTGCGCGGCGCACCGCACGGACGTAATCGCCGACGCTGGGCCCGGCCTCAGCTGGCGGCGGGCGCGCTTTCCTCTGGCGTCAAATCCATCCGTTCGATGGTCAGTTGCGGGTCGCGGCAACGCAGCATGCTGCCGGTACAATCATTGCGGTAATGCGCGGTCAACGTATAGCGTTCGACCATATAGAACCCGGGACTGCCAAGGCTCGCTTCGCGGCGCAGCGGTGTATATCGGCGCGATTTGATCGAATTTTCGACCAATTGCACCCAATTGCCGCCACCGGTTTCGCGCAGCACCTCCACATCAGAGACCCGGCCATCGGCGTTAATCCAATAGCCGACATCGATCCAGCGATTATCGACATTGGGGCCAAGCCGCTGCAGCGCAGCATTATTGCTGACCAAATCTTCGGGATTATTGGTACGGTCGGGCAGGGCAATGGGTTCGCTCGAAATCAGCAGCGGGCGCGCCGCCCCCTCACCATGGGAAAAACGCGCGATCAACGCATTGGTGCGTGTCATATCCCCCTCTTCGCGTTCAAAGCGGGCGAGCGTCACATCCGCGACCAGCGCCAGATCAACGCCGACATTCGCTCCATCCCCCGCGATTTGTGCCAGGGCGGCCCGCGCGGCGCGCACACGCGATGCACTGCGCGCGGCCTTGTCGACCGACATGTCGAGTAGCGCCGTGCGGATCGTTGCAAAAGCGGCGATGCGCGGTTGATGGAGCGCTGCTGCATCGCGCGCAACATCGCCATAGCGGTCGCGCGCTTCATCGGCATAGCCGAGCCGCCCACGCGCGTCCGCCACCTCTATCCGCGCGGCGAGCACGCGCGCGTCATCGGCTCCAAACGCCGATTCGAGCGTTTGGCGCATATCGCTGAGAGAGAACATATATGCCTGCGCCTCCCCCAGATGGGCGGCGACGCGGGCATTGGCGCGTTGCAGATCGGAAACTTCGACCGGAAACTGCCCACCAAAACGACGATTGCGCCCCAGCGATGACAGCATGGTTTCGCGCGCATGGCGGTAATCGCCCGACACAAATTGATTTTCCGCATGCGCCAGCGTCAGGCGCATATCCTCATCCGGTGGGCAGTGGCGCGCCAAACAAGCCTCCAGCGCGCGGCGCGTATCATCCGCCGATTGTGCGGTGACGACAATGTCGCGCCCGTCTTCATTTTGCGCTGCCAGTGCTGCGATGGGGGCCGTTATAGCTACCAGCACAAGGGGGGAAAGCCGCAGCAAAATAGGGCGCATAGTCGTTCCTAGGATATTTCTGCCAATGGAGCGGCACTTTTACGATAAAATTGTTCGCGCCACAAGATGATGAGGCCGGATGCAATGATGATGGGCGCGCCCAACCAAGTCATCGGTTCCGGTATATTGCCAAAAATCTGCCATCCCAACAGGATAGCCCAAATAAGGCTGCTGTAATCCATCGGCAAAACCAATGCGACGGGGCCAAGTCGCAAGGCAGATGTCAATAATATTTGCGCGCAGCCGCCGACCAGCCCCATCGCCAGCAATAATCCCCATGTTGTCATGTCATGCGGCGCTGCAAACCAGAACATGGCCATGCCCAGCGGCAATAAAGATGTTGCGCTGAACCAGAATACAACCGTTGCGGGCGGCTCGGTCATCGACAAATTGCGGATCTGGATGGCGACCGCCGCCGTCATTGCAGCGCCCGCAAGCGCAATCAGCGTTGCGCTGTTGTGCAGCATCGCGCGCGTCGGCTGCATAACGATGAGGACGCCCAAAAAGCCAATGGCGAGCGCGCTCCAGCGCCAGCGCCCCGGCCGTTCGCCCAGAAACAGCACGGCGGCGAGGGTCGCGAACAGCGGCACCGAAAAGCTGATCACTGTAGCCTCTGCCATCGGCATCAGCATCATCGCCAAAAAGTTGAGCGCCATCGCGCTCAACCCCATCAACATGCGGACAAAATGGCCGACCGGGCGATGGGTGCGGAGCGTCCTCACGCCGGGACCGAACAATATCCACGTCCCCACCGGCAGCAGGGCAAAGCCCTGCCGCCAGAACAGCGATTCGACCAGATTTACCCCGCGTGCCGCCGCCAATTTGACGATAGCGAACATGATGGACAGCGCGATTGCCGCCGCAAGGCGCAACAGCGCGGCGGCTATCGGGCGTTGCTGTGGTGCGGCGGCGCTCACCCCGCCGGTTTGACGAACAGCAAGGTCATGCGGTCGCTTTCGCCAATCGCGGTGCGCCGCGCACGGTCGGCATCATCGGTGACATCGGCATAGGTTGGCGGCAGCGTCCACACCCCACCGGGGTAGTCATGCGTATCGCGCGGGTTGGCGTTAATCTCGCTCTGCGCGACGAGGCGCAGCCCCGCCGCTTCGGCAAAGGCGATGACCGAGGATGTTTTCATATAGCCGGATCGCTCTTCGAGCGCGCTATCCATATTTTCCGGCAGCCGATGTTCGACGACACCCAAATGCCCGCCGGGTTTCAGCATCGTGGCAATCTGGCGGAATGCCTCCTGCGCATTATTGGCACCGCCAAAACGCCAATTATGGACATTGCGAAAGGTCAGGACAAAATCCGCGCTGCCGGCGGTAACGATGGGGTTGGATGAACCGGCAACGACCGGAAATTCGGCGAGCACCGCGTGGCGATAGGGGTCGGGGCTGGATGCCTGCAGGCGGCGGAAACCACGTAAGCCATTTTCCCAGGGTGCCGCGACGACATAGGTGCCGCGCGTCGCGACATAGGGGCCAAGGATTTCGCTATACCAGCCGCCGCCGGGGAATAGCTCGACCACCGTGTCGGTCGGGCGCACGCCAAAAAATTTGAGCGTTTCATATGGGTGGCGGTGGGCATCGCGCGCGCGGTTGGCCGCGCTGCGCGCCGGGTTGGCAATGGCGTTTTGGAGATGTTGATCCTGTTCGGCGCTAAGTGCGGTGCCATGTGCGCCATGCCCGGCCTGCATCGCGATAACGCCAGCACCGGTGGCCAAGGCAATGGTAATGCCCGCCAGCGCCAAATAGCGCGAGGTGGTTTTCAAACGCATAAATGCTCCTAAATGCAAGTGTGTGAAAATCCGTGCCCCCCGGCGCGCGGATGGTGTGGCGGAGGGCGCAAAAGTGCAAGGTCAATTTTGGGGAGTCGGCATAATTGCGACGCTGATCGTCATTCTCGCCAATGTGGGTGAATATCGGCGGCGGCGGCGGCGCAACCTGGAAAATGTTGGCATTTTGCCGTTGCAGGCGATTATGGTGATCGCGACCTTTGTCGCGCTATTTGCCTTTGCCTTTGGATTGAAAGAGATTTTATGAACATCGCCATCAGCCGTCGGGAGAGTCTATTGTGGATGGGCGGGCTGTTGCTGGCGGGCTGCGCGGCGGATGATGCAATCCGCATGCCGCAAGTGGAGGGGGCGGATGCGATGGCCGATTTGGTGGATCTGGCGCAATTTGACCCGCGCCTGCGCTTTGACATTCGCTATGCGACGGCAAATAATTTCATGCACCGTGTGCTTTACCCCGTCGCGCGCGCGCTGGCGCAGCGCCCGGCAGCGGCAGCATTATCGCGCGTGCAGACGCGGGCCGAAGCGGCGGGCTACGGCCTGCTCATCCATGATGCCTATCGCCCGTGGCGGATCACCAAGATGATGTGGGACGAAACGCCGGTGGCGCAGCGCGAATTTGTCGCCGACCCGCGTACCGGTTCGCGCCATAACCGGGGCTGTGCAATTGATCTGACGCTCCATCAAGGGGGACAGGCGGTGCCGATGCCCAGCCCCTATGATGATTTCACTCCGGCTGCCTATCGCAGCTATATGGGCGGCACGGCGGAGCAGAACGCCAACCGCGCACGGTTAGAGGCCTGGATGGTGGCGGAGGGGTTCCTGCCGCTCGCCAATGAATGGTGGCATTTCGACTGGCACGACTGGCAGCATTATCCGATTATGGATGTGCCGCTGGCGGATGTGGCTTAGCCTTTAGAGGCATGATTCCAAAAACGGCTGGTCGAAACCATATTGCCGCGCTTTTTCGAGCGTATAGGGGCGCAGGCCCATGGCACGATATTCGCCCATGATCTTACCGTCCTTGTCCTCATCCATATATTCGAATTTGAACAATTCCTGCGTAACAATAACGTCGCCTTCCATCCCAATAACTTCCGTAACCGATGTCACGCGGCGCGAACCGTCGCGCAGACGTTTGATCTGGACGATGAGGTCGACCGAATCGGCGATCTGACGCGAAATGGCTTCCTTGGGGATTTTAATGTCTCCCATGAGAATCATATTTTCCATACGACCCAGGCATTCGCGCGGGCTATTGGCGTGGAGCGTACACATGGAACCATCGTGGCCGGTGTTCATCGCGGCGAGCAAATCGAAACATTCCGCGCCACGAATTTCGCCGAGGATAATCCGGTCGGGCCGCATACGCAGGGCGTTTTTGACAAGGTCACCGATGGTGATTGCGCCTTGCCCTTCAAGGTTGGGCGGGCGCGTTTCGAGTGGCAGCCAGTGCGGCTGCTGCAAGCGCAATTCGGCGGCATCTTCGATGGTGAGCACGCGTTCGCCCGGATCAATCATCTTGGACAGGGCGTTGAGCATCGTGGTTTTGCCCGAACCCGTGCCGCCCGAAATGACGATGTTGAACCGGCATGCCCCGGCAATTTTCAGCGCGGTGCACATTTTGTTCGACATGGCATTCCAGTCGCGCAGATTGTCGAGCGTGATGGGTTTCGCCGAAAATTTACGAATGGAAATGGCGGTGCCGCGCAGCGAAAGCGGCGGGACGATGACGTTGACGCGGCTGCCATCCTTCAATCGCGCGTCGGCCAGCGGCGTCGTCTGGTCAACGCGGCGGCCAACCTGATTGACGATACGCTGGGCGATCTGAAACAAATGTTCTTCATCGCGGAACACGACGCCCGAAATTTCCAGCTTACCCTTGCGCTCGACATAGGTCTGGTCGGGGCCGTTGACCATGATGTCGCTGATGTCAGCATCCCCCAATAATTCTTCGAGCGGGCCAAAGCCGAGCAGTTCGTCAACCAGCACTTTTTCCAGCGCAAATTGTTCGCGCCGGTTGAGGGTGATTTTAAGTTCGGCCAACACCTCCAAGATGATTGGTCGAAATTCCTCGGTCAACTCATCTTTGGATAACGATGCGGCGGCTTCGGGGTCAACGCGTTCGAGCAGGCGGGGGAGCACCTGTTCCTTTATTTTGTGGACGCTTTGTTCGAAACCGGCGGTCGGTTGCAGATCGCTATGGTCCGCAACCATGCGCGAATTGAGGCGACTCATCGCATCATCGGGCGGCGGCGCAGCGGTCAGATTGGGCATCGGCGGCGCATCCCCACCAGCAGACGGCAGCGCGCTGGGGTCGATCGGCGGAAATTGCTTGCCGCCCTGCTCTTCGCGGGGCGCAGGCGCGCCGCCACCCTGCATCGGGCGGGCCACGCCAAAGGCTGGGCGGGCGGGCTGTGCCCCCGGACGACGACCAAAAGCGCTCATTTACTATATGCCTCCTAAGGCAAGATCCTAAAGGAGCATGCCCGAACTATGGTGACGCGATGACGGACAAATAAGGTGAAAGTTTTGACAAGCATTTAATGCGCCGCAGATTTTGCCCCGACTTGCATTTGGCGCACCTGTGCCATGATTTGGCCGCGATGGCGGCGCATGGCGCCCGAAACCAGAGCGTCTCTCCCGATACGCCAATGCTGTGGGGCAAAAATGCCGGCTGCCAAAATACATCGTCGTGGCGTTATGCTCGCCATAATCGGCTTTGCGATGCTGAGTTGCGGTGATGCGATTATCAAGACAATGACGGGTGAATGGCCGATTCCGGCGGTTGCCGCGCTGCGTTTTGCGATAGCGGTGCCTTTTTTGACAGCGATTGTGGCTTATGCCGGGCCGGGGCAGCCGCTGCGCATCCCGCAGTTGACAGGGACATGGTGGCATGTGGCGCGCGGAGCGGCGATTGCATCTGCATCTGCGCTGTTTTTCTATAGTCTGACGCTGATGCCGCTGGCCGCCGCAACTTCCATTGCCTTTGCCCAGCCGGTGATAACCGCCATTTTGTCGGCGATATTGCTGAAAGAGCCGCTGCACCCACGCGGCTGGCTGGCGGTTTTATGCGGCATGGCCGGGGTGCTCATTGTCCTCAAACCCAATCTGGCTGCGTTGGGCGCGCTGGCGCTGGTGCCGCTGGCGGCGGCATTTTGCATGTCCTGCCTCTTCCTGCTCAACCGCCATATGGCGGGGCGCGCGCCATCTTCGGTGCTGCAATGGAGTCTGGCCCTATGTGCAACGCCGATATTGGTCGGGGTTGCGCTCGTCGGGCATTTCAGCGGTGCGCCGGGACTGGCCATCGGCTGGCCAGATTGGACGATTATCGCGCGCTGCGCCTTTGCCGCCTTTACCGCGACAAGCTGTCACTGGCTGATATTCCTGGGCACCGCACGGGCCAGCGCGGCGGCGGTCGCACCTGCCACTTATGCGCAATTGCCAGTGGCGTTGGCGCTCGATGCACTGTTGTTCGGTAATTACCCCGATGTCACCGCCTTGGCGGGCGGGCTGCTGATTATTGCGGCAGGCATATTGCTGCTCAGCGCGCCGGTGTGTGTGGCGCGCGCCGTGGCTTGATGCCGGTTCCAAAGGCGCGGATCATGCAGGTGTAACGCAAGGCGGGGGAAGGAAGCATGTCTTTCGCTGCGCAGGCGTCAGAAAATTTGCCCTCGTCATGCTGAACTCATTTCAGCATCCATGGCCTGCGCGCCCTGCAGAAACGGCGCCTGTCGAGAGGGTGGGCCTTGGGCCCTGAAACAAGTTCGGGGTGACGATTCTAGGGCCGGCGTTGTCAGCCGATATGTTCGGCAAGGATGGTCAGGCCACCCTCATTCACCTCGGCAAAGCCACCGGCTATGGTGATGCGTTCCATTTCCGCGCCAGCGCTTTTTTGAATCAGCAATTCACCGGCGCGCACGCTCGACATAAAGGGAGCATGCCCTTCGAGCACGCCAAAATCCCCCTCACTACCCGGCACGCTGACCATATATACATCTTCGGAGCGGATCAGCGCGGCCGGGGTCACCAGTTCAAAATGCAATGCCATTTTACTTCCCCAAATCCCCCTCCCTCAACAGGAGGGGGGGAGCTATTTTACGCAGCTTCAGCGGCCAGTTTCTTGGCCTTTTCAACGGCTTCGTCGATGCCGCCGACCATGTAGAACGCCT
>CALFXW010000201.1 GCA_937957805.1 uncultured Sphingopyxis sp. | reverse complement strand
ACGCGGCCGAAGTTTGGATCCTGCTTCATCTTGCCTTTTGGCAGCGAAAGGTTAGCGAGCACTCGCCCACCGACCGATAGCTCGAAGCGATCGCGATAGAGATAGTGTCCAGGCATTACATCGACTCGCAGCACATATCTGCCACGCTCTAACGCTGCGGTGATCGGAAATGCCTCATCCACCGGCAATGGCGCCGGTAGCGTAGCCGACGACGAAGCGCCTACCGATGCTGACCCGGGTCGCGGCGCCGACGACTGGGCACCGGCAGCGAGCGAAAGCAGTCCGCAAACTGCAACAGCCGCCCACACCTGGCAGCGACCAATTGCAGTCGGCGTCCACCTGGTCGCCCGACCGGGTGCGCGCAATGCTGATTGCATCGCTGGCCGGCAGATTATTGCCAAAACCGGCATAGGCCATGGTGGCGCGCGACGCGGGCGCGGCGCGGGTGTTGCGAAACGCCACCGGCGACACCGCCGTGCTGGCATGGGTGGTGCGCGCCAGCCATTGCACGGCGCGCATATCAAAGGGGTCACCGCCCGGCGCATTGGTGTGCGCACGATAGGCGGCGATGCTCGCATCATCGGTGATGAGGAGACCGACCGGCAGCCGCAGCATCGCCCCATCGGGTTCAAAAATCAGGTGGCGACTTGCCGCAACCGCTGTCGCTGCTGGCCCGAACAGGTCGGTGAACAGCTTGTGCGATGCCTCCGCATCAAAGGGGTAGGTGATATATTGCCCGCCCTCAAACACTGAAACGCTGTTGCGGATCTGGTCAACCGCCGCGTCGAGCTGCTGACGGCTGATACCTATTTGCCAAGCTTGCGCCCCCGTGTGTGTCACCAAAATGCCGAACAGCGCATCGCCCACAACGGCGATTTTGGCATAGGCTTCGTCGGCGCGCAGCGCGCCCTGTAACTCGGCAAGGGTGATGCTGTCCTGCGCCACCGCGCGATATTGCGGATATTGCGATAATTGCGCCAAAGTCTCTGTCTGTAGCGAGGATAAATTGGCGATCCGCGCCACCACTTCATCACGCAAAGGCTGGGGCACCGGCGTTGCGCTGTCGTTATAACGCGCGAGGTCGATGCGCGCGCGCTCTATGTCGCGCGACAGGCTGTTGGCCTGACGGAATAATGCCGATGCATCATTGCTGCCCGCCGAAAGTTCGCGCGCCAATTGTGCCTGTGTATCGGCAACGCCGGGGCGCACCAGCAACTGGACGGCGGTAAAAAACTCCGCCGCAGCATCGGGATTGCTCGCCTGCCGGTCGACCAGCAAGCGGTAATAAGGTGTCATCTGATTATAGACGCCGGTCAATTGCCGTCGTGCCTCGGTCAAATTGCTGACCACCTGCCGATAATTGGCCAGCGCCTCCTCATTGCGGCCGTGCCGTGTCAAAAATGCTGCGAATTTGGCGCGCGCGGCTGCCAACGCCTGCGTTTCGGGATATTCGCGCTGCAACAGATCGATCGCGGCGCTAAACTGCGCCTCGGCATTACCAAGGTCATTTTCCCCTTCATAGGCGAGGGCGATTTCGCCCATGATTTGCGCCTGCAAACGGATGATGGAGGTGACGCGCCCGTCCCGCACCGTCAGCGTCTGTGCCTCAGCCCGTTCAAGCGCGCTGCG
Organism: uncultured Sphingopyxis sp.; assembly: GCA_937957805.1. Lineage (GTDB taxonomy): Bacteria > Pseudomonadota > Alphaproteobacteria > Sphingomonadales > Sphingomonadaceae > Sphingopyxis. Next base: position 6,030 of record CALFXW010000201.1, on the reverse strand, counting down.
CGCGGTCGCATAATTACCCTGCAGCCTTTCGATGGTGCCGCGCAATTGTTCGGCCTGCGCATCAATGATGATCGCGCGCTCCTCTGGCGACAGGCGGTCGCGGTCGCCATATTGGCGCAATGCGCGCGATGTCGCCCCGCTGTTAAGGCCAGCCGCCACCGGAGCTGAAATATTGGGTTCCCCATTGGCAGCGACCGCGCCGATGCCGATGGGCGCGATGGGCACGGCCAATGTCGCCATTGCACCCGACAGATCACGCTGGTTCAATTGGTGAATGGCGTGGAAATTGCGCCGCAGCCGCAATTGGACAGGGTCGGCGGTGGGGCGTGCATCTACCTCGGCAAACAGGCGGTCGGCATTGGCAAAATCACCAAGGTTGGAAGATTGCAGCGCCCGGTTGAGGATGAATTCGCTGGGGTCGATGTCACTATCGCCCAAATTGCGCCGTTCCTCCAACGCTTCGAAATAGACCGACGCTTCGGCATAGTCGCCGGCATTGTTGCGCCGATACCCCTCCGCCAGCGCCCGATCGACCGGCAGGCGCGCGATTTGCAGCCGCGCCAGCGCCGCCGATTCGCCAACGCTGGTCGTGGCGACGCGGATGGTGCCACTGGCAACCGACCCGGCCATGATGCTGTCGAGGCCGATGCGCAGCGCGTCGCGATAGGCCCCAATCCCCTCTGCCACATAGGTCGTGTCGCCGCGCGTGGTTGCCATGCGCATGCCAGGGATGGCGCCAGCGCAGACGGCAGTGGGGATGCCGCCATCGGCGCTGCTGACAGGTTCACAGGAAAGCGCGCCCGGCCGCGCATTAATACGGGCCATGGCATCACCGCGTAGCGCGAAAATCTTGCCCACCGGCTCGGCGGCATCGCGGCAGATGATTGTCCAGCTGCGGTCATAAATACTGGCGAGCGCGCTGTCGCTCAGGTCGGATTGCACGCGGCACAGCGCGCCCTCACTCGACCCGATTTGAAAACTGTCCCGCAACCGCGTGTCCGTGGCGCGCGTCGTTTGTGCCGCAGCAGGCATTGCGCCCGCCAACATCGCTGCCCCGGCAACGCTGCTCAGCAAGATTCGCGATAGCATCGCAGAAAAAGCCGACGCTGCACCGCTCTCGGCTGATCGAGCCCTCATCCCTACCCCTCCAAATGGGGAATTCCCCCATCAAAAAACTGGACTTGGGCGACCCGATATTTTTTGTTGTTGCCCGTCCTCTACCTCTCACCATGGGGCAAGGGAAGTGATTTTCCGCACTCTGTAACCGCAATAATGCCGCCGTGCCCTATCGTTAAGCTTGCAAATTGCCCCCGCGCACGTTCATGACGCATTAAATGGCCAGAAGGTAGCACGGCATCTGAACCGCCGCGAAGCCTTTGACGCTTTAATAGCGGTGCCAATTTGGGATTCGCCAACGCCATGCTTATTCTGAAATGCAGCCACAGGATGCGGGGAAAGCTTGGGCCATTGCGCGCCGCGCTGGCAATTTTGGTGCCGGTGACATTGCTGGCAACCCCGCTCACCGCGCAACGCGCTCCGTCGCGTCCCACCAGCGAAGATGTCCGGCCTGAGCCGTCGCAAACCCGGCCGCTGCCGGAAATAATTGCGCGCGTACAGGCAACGCCGCCCTATAATAATATGGACTATATCGGTGTCGCCGGGTTTGAGACGCGCCAGATGATCTATGTTTTGCGGTTCATCAACGGCCGACAAGTCGTTGTTGTCCATGTCGATGCCCGGTCTGGGCGGATTTTGGGCAGTCGCCCGTGACGATAATATCGTGACGATAATATATAGCGCGCGGTTATGTGCGACCAACAAGGGGCAGAATATATGCGTATCCTGATCGTGGAGGATGAGCCAAATCTGGGTCGACAGTTGAAATCGACCCTCGAATCGGCGGGTTATGCCATCGACCTCGCGACAGATGGGGAGGATGGGCATTATCTTGGCTCGTCGGAAAATTATGATGCGGTGGTGCTCGACCTTGGCCTGCCCGAAATTGATGGGCTGACCGTGCTCGACCGGTGGCGCAAGGAAAAGCGGCTGTTTCCAGTGCTGGTGCTGACCGCGCGCGACAGCTGGTCGGACAAGGTGGCGGGTCTGGATGCGGGGGCGGATGATTACCTCGCCAAACCATTTCACACTGAAGAGCTAATCGCCCGTCTGCGTGCGCTAATCCGCCGTTCGAGCGGCAATGTATCGTCCGAACTGGTGGCCGGTGACGTCCGGCTCGACACGCGGTCGGGCAAGGTGACGCGCAACGGCGATCCGGTGAAACTGACCGCGCAGGAATATAAATTGCTGTCCTACCTCCTCCACCACAAGGGCAAGGTGGTCAGCCGCACCGAGTTGATCGAACATATTTACGATCAGGATTTTGACCGGGATTCCAATACAATAGAGGTGTTTGTTACCCGCATTCGTAAGAAATTGGGTGCCGATGTCATCACCACAATCCGCGGGCTGGGCTATCAGTTGGAAGACCCGGCGGCCTAAAGCCTGCACGCGTCATGACCCAAAGCTTCCCCATCCCAGCCGATGATATCGCGCGCGAAGCGGCGGGGGATGCTGCACCCGCACAGCGCAGCGCGGGCTCGCTTGGCCGGCGGATGATTGTCATCGCTGCGGCGTGGATTCTGGTGCTCCTTGTTTTCGGCGGCGTCGCGCTCGACCGGGTGATCGCCAGCACGATTACCGAAAATTTTGACACCGCGAACGAATATCTGCTGACCGCGATGATCCGCGCCTCCGACGTCGGCCCGGATGGCAAGGTGCGGTTTACCGAACCCTTGGGGGAGCAGCGTTTTTTTGAACCTTACAGCGGGCTTTACTGGCAGATTTCGGGGACGGGGCAGGAGCCGACAAAGTCACGCTCGCTCTGGGACCGCAGCCTCGAAATCGGGGATCCGCTGAGCGATGCGTCGGTACACCATAGCGATAGCCGCCAATTTGGTGAGGAGCCTTTGCGCATCGTCGAACGCGATGTTGTCCTGCCCAATTCGCCGGTTATCTGGCGTTTTCAGGTCGCGCAATCGCGTAATGTGCTCGACACACAATTGCGCAAATTGCGCAAGACGGTGGTGCGCAGCTTTGCGATTTTGGCGCTCGGCCTCATCATCCTTGCCGGGTTGCAGACGATTTATGGGCTATGGCCGCTGCGCCGGGTGCGCAGCGGGATTGCGGCACTGCGGCGCGGGGACAAGGCGTTGCTGGTCGAGCCCATGCCGGTGGAAGTGCGCCCGCTGATAGACGAGCTGGGCGGCCTCATCACCCATAATGAACAGCAGGCGGAGGAGGCGCGCCGCCATGCCGGGAACCTCGCCCATGCGCTAAAAACCCCGCTCACTGTCCTGACCAACGCCGCCAATGAACATGACCCGGCGCTCGCGGATTTAGTGCTGCAGGAAGTGGCGGCGATGCGCCGTCATGTAGATCACCATCTGTTTCGCGCGCGCGCGGTTGGCCGGCGCGGCCAGGGGCAATTATCGGCCGACCCGTGGCAGAGCATAGAGGGGGTCGAGCGCGCGATTTTGGTCATGTATCCTGATGTGCGCTTTGACGCCGATGGCCGCCGTGGCCCGCGCATGCGAATCGAACGGCAGGATTTGGACGAGATTTTGGGCAATGTTATCGAAAATGCCGCAAAATATGGCGGGGGTAGCATTTTCGTAACGGTGAGCAAGGTCGGGCCGACCGTCCAGATATTGGTGGAGGATGATGGGCCGGGGATTGCGCGCGAAGACCGCGAAATGCTGTTTACGCGTGGCGCACGGCTCGACACGGAAAAGCCCGGCACCGGGCTTGGCCTCGCCATCGTGCGCGATGTTGTCGGCATTTATGGTGGCAGCGTCGCGCTGGAGGATAGTGAGGATCTGGGCGGGCTGGCGGTGCGGATCAGCCTGCCACGTGCCGACTGACCGGGCGGCGCCCGCCCTTACCCCCGCGCCTGTTCATGGTGGCGGATGACTTCGTCGATGATGAAACGCAGGAATTTTTCGGTGAAATCCGGGTCAAGGTCGGCTTCGGCGGCGAGGCGGCGCAACCGTTCAATCTGCAAGGCTTCACGCGCGGGGTCAGCGGGCGGCAACGCAATTTCCGCCTTTAGCCGGCCGACGGCCTGCGTAATTTTGAAACGTTCGGCAAGCATAGCGACGAGCGCGCCATCGATATTGTCGATGCTGCGCCGGTAATTTTGCAGCAGATCCTCCCCCTCCATGCGTCCCCCTTGCCCTTTGGATGATTTCGTTGCTGCTTGGCGTGGATGCGCGCGGCGCGCAACCGCATTTTCATTGGCATTGCGCACAAAGTCGGGCAAGGGGCAGCGGTTATGACTGCTGAAATCATTCCGCATCCTTCCAGCCCTGCGGCGCCGTCACTCGACGCGCTCATGGCGCTCGTCGCCGATGATATGCACGCGGTAAACGCGGTTATTTTGGATCGGATGCAGTCGCGCATCCCGCTTATTCCCGAACTTGCGGGGCATTTAATTGCCGGTGGCGGTAAACGCATGCGCCCGATGTTGGCGCTCGCCTGCGCGCGGATGCTGGACTATCCGGGCTCGCGCCAGCACCTCCTTTCAGCAGCGGTAGAGTTTATCCACACCGCCACCTTGCTCCACGATGATGTTGTCGATGGGTCGGATTTGCGGCGCGGTCGCCCGACCGCCAATATGGTGTGGAACAACAGCGCCGCCGTGCTGGTCGGCGACTTCCTGTTCAGCCGCGCCTTTGAATTGATGGTGGAGGATGGTAGCCTTAAAGTCCTGCGGATATTGTCGCACGCCAGCGCGGTGATCGCGGAGGGGGAGGTGCACCAACTGTCCGCCCAGCGCAAAGTGACGACCGATGAAACCCAATATCTCGACATCATCGACGCCAAAACCGCCGCGCTTTTTGCGGCATCCTGTCGTATCGCGGCGGTGATTGCCGAACGCGATGAACGCACCGAAAATGCGCTGGATACCTATGGCCGCAACCTTGGTATCGCCTTTCAATTGGTCGATGATGCGATTGATTATGCCAGCGATGCCGACACGATGGGCAAGGGCGTGGGCGATGATTTCCGCGATGGCAAGGTGACGCTGCCGGTCATCCTCGCCTTTGCGCGCGGCGATGCGGATGAACGCGCATTCTGGCAGGCGGCAATGGCGGGCAGCCGGATTTCGGATGATGATCTGGCGCATGCCAAATCGCTGCTCGACCGGCATGGTGCAATTGCGGATACGATGGAACGCGCCCGGCTATATGCGCGGCGCGCGATTGATGCGCTGGGTGCCTTTCCGGCCAGCGCGGCGCGCGATGCATTGGTGGAGGCGGCGCAATTTGCGGTCGCCCGCGCTTATTGATTTGGCATTTTAACAAGCTGCGCACAGCGCATCATTTTGTTCAATCTGGATGGTGACATGCGCGATGCGATGTTGCTGGCGCAAAGTTTCGGTCAATTGAAGCAAAAATCCGTCGCCGGGGTGGCCACCGGGCATGATGAGATGCGCCGATAAAGCAATTTCGGTCGTACTCATCGGCCAGATATGCAGGTCATGGACACGCGACACCCCCTGTTGCTGGCTCAGCAAATTTTCCACCGCATCAATCTGAACCCCGTCGGGCACCGCACCCAGCGCCATCGACACGCTCTGCACCAACAATCCCCAGCTTTGCCAGAAAATCAGCGCGGCGATGCCCAGACTGATAATCGGGTCGATGAGGATGAGGCCGGACCAAAGCACCAGCGCGCCCGCAACCACCACCGCTGCGGAAACAGCGGCGTCGGACGCCATATGCAAAAATGCGCCGCGAATATTTATGTCGTCCTTGCCGCCCTTTGCAAACAGCATGGCTGTGCCCAGATTGATGACGATGCCGATTGCCGCCACCAGCATCATCGTGCCGCCCGCAACCGGTGCGGGCGCAAACAGGCGCTGCACCGCCTCCAACGCTATCGCGCCGACCGCCACCAGCAATAATAGCGCATTGACCAATGCCGCCAATATGGAGGAGGATCGATAGCCCCAGGTGAAGCGCCTGTTGC
>CALFXW010000200.1 GCA_937957805.1 uncultured Sphingopyxis sp. | reverse complement strand
GACCCTGCGCGGGGCAAGCGCGGCGAGTGAGGGGGGACGGACGCAGAATGACAGCTTTGTCGCTGCTGTTCCGACGCTGGATTTATTCAATGCGATGGCAACCCGCTATGCGCCCCAAGCAGCTGTAACCCCGGCGCGCATTTTCCGTTTCCGCTTTACCGACACTAATGAACAAGTGGCGGTCGAAACATCGGGCGTGGTTGAAATCCCCCGGCTGGAGGATGCAGCAGCCGCCGCCACCACCCCAGCGGTTGCGGAGGTGGCGTTAAGCCGCCGGGCCTTTGCAGCGTTGCTTTCGGGCAGGGTCGCGCCCGCGCAGCTGGTTGCAGCGGGGCAGTTACAGATCAGCGGTGATCTCGTGGCGCTTGGCGCATGGCTCGGCGCGCACCGCGCGCCACCCGCCAGCTTTGCGATTGTGACGCCGTGAGGCGTCACACAGACGGAACATGACGCCGTGAGGCGTCACACAGACGGAACATGACGCCGTAAGGCGGCACACAGACGGTGCAGGACGCCGTAAGGCGGCACACATCGTTTCAGGGCGGAAGAAGCGATGCGGTGGCGCAATGGCAAAATCCCCCCACCCAACCCTCCCCCCTGAAGGGGGGAGGGCAGTTTTGTTCGTGCTGTCGCTTTAATTGGCATCCTCGCGCAGGCGGGAATGACAAGTGCGGTGTGCATCGCGGCGCGAACCGCGCGCCATCCACGCTGTATTGCCCTGATGTAACACCCCCGCTACATATGGCGGCAGGGGACAATGATATGACAGATAATTTGGTGGCGCAGGATGCGCAGGCTGGCCCGATAATCGGGATTGCTGGGGTGGATGTGGCGGCGCTGCAACCGGTTGAGCCGGGTTATCGGCGCGCGATCGCCATCCGCAATGCGATGCTCCTCGTGCCGCTCGCGGCGGTGGCGAGCTTTGTCGATGTGGTGATTTTGCGCGCCAATGAACTGCCGTGGGGCGGGCTGATGGTTGCGAGCATATTGCTCGCCGCCATTGGCATTTTCACGCTGCCCAGCCGCGCGTGGCACAAAATCGGCTATGCCTTTGGTGATGATGCGCTGCGTGTCGCGCATGGCATGTGGTTCCGGCGCGACACCATCGTCCCCTTTGTCCGAGTCCAGCATATTGATGTCGGGCAGGGGCCGGCGGAGCGTATGTGCGGGGTTGCGCATCTGGTTTTGCACACGGCGGGCACGCACAACAGCATCGTCACCCTGCCGGGACTGCTGCCCGAACGCGCGGCGGAAATGCGTGATGCTATCCGCGCGCTGATCCGTTCGGATTTTGCCTGATATGGCGGCGGAACGCCACCTCCACCCGCTGTCGCTGCTCGTCGCGCTGCCGCGCCTTGGCCCGCAATTATTCGGGCTTATTCCGGTGATTGCGGCCATTTCGATCAGCGGGCGCTGGGGGGTGCTGGCGTTGATGTTGGCGATTTTCGCGGTCGTTTCGTTGGTCACCACCTTTTTGCGCTGGCGACGATTTGTCTGGATGGTGGATGATGATGCCATCACCATCCGGCAGGGTTTGTGGAGCCGCAGCGAACGTGTCCTGCCGATTGAACGGATTCAGGATGTCGCGATTGAACAGAAATTGGTGCACCGGCTGCTCGGCCTTGCCATCGTCAGCTTTGAAAGCGGCGCGGGTGGGGAGGGCAAGCGCGACGATGCGCGGCTCGATGCCATATCGCTCGCCGATGCACGGGCGTTGCGCGAACAATTGCGTCATAACGCGGCGGGTGTAGTTCCCACCGCGACAGGTGATGCAGCGGCGGTTGAGGAGCCTGCACCGCCCGGCCATATACTCCACCATATGGGGCTGCGCCGCCTGCTTGTTTCGGGAATTTTTCAATTTTCGCTCGCCGTTTTTGGCGTAGTATTTGGTTTGCTGACCCAGTTTGACCGCTTTATTTCCTTCGACCTTTTTGACTTTGATTTTTGGCAGGAAATTGCGACCCAGTTCGGCCTTGGCGAATGGGTCGGAGCCTATCGCTGGTTGGCGTTTTTGGGGACGTCGGCGGTGGTTCTGTTCATCGGCGCGATTGCCGGCATAGTGCGCACCATCCTGCGCGATTGGAACTTTACACTCAGCAGTGAGCCGCGCGGGTTACGCCGGACGCGCGGGCTGACGACGCGCACCGATGTTCTGATTCCCCGCGCGCGGGTGCAGGCGGCGATTATATCGAGCGGGCCGGTGCGGCGGTTTTTCGGCTATTACGCGCTCTATATCCAAAATCTGGCGCGCGATGATGATGGTGATGGCAAGCAGGAGCGCGACCATTTGGTTGCGCCGTGCGTGCGCCTCACCGAAGTGGACGGGATATTGGCCGACATCGGCCTTAGCCGCAGCGACCTGCGCCATGGGGATTGGGCGCGGCCGCACCGGGCGATGATTTTGCGTATCCCGTTGGTTTTTGTGGGGATTGCGGTGTTACAAACCATCGTCATGGCGATTGTTGCGCCACAATTGCTCTGGGTGCCGGGGCTGCTCGTTGCATCGGCGCTGTTCGCGCTCGCCACCGGCTGGCTCGACTGGCGCCTCAGGCGCTGGCGTTTCGATGGGCGCACGCTCGAAAGCGTCACCGGCTGGCTGCGCTCGCGCCATGTGGTTTTGCCCGCCCGCCATGTGCAGAGCGCGGACCTCTACATCAGCCCGCTGCGTCGCCGTTTTGGGCTGGCTGACCTGTTGCTCGGCGTGCCGGGGGGCAAGGCCGAACGCCACCGCCTATCCTATATCGACGCGCCGCAATTGCGCGCGCTGCGCATTTCCCTATTGCAGCGGGGATGAGGGAAAATTTCGCACTTGGCATAGAAAAATCGCTGGCGGGGCAGGCGTGGCACTGGCGCGGGGGTGCGGGCGGCAGCGCCGATGCGCCCGATGATCTGGTGAGCCGTATATTATTGTCGCGCGGCGCAGAAACGGCGCGGCTCGCCGATTGGGCACGGCCCAGCCTGCGCGCCTTCATGCCCGACCCGGCGATCTTCCTTGATATGGAAAAGGGCGCGGCGCGGCTGGCCGATGCCATCGACGCTGGCGAACATATCGTCATTTTTGGCGATTATGATGTCGATGGCGCGACGTCGGCGGCGCTCCTCATCCGCCTGATTCGCGCGCTGGGCCATGATGCGCGACCCTATATTCCCGACCGCCTGCTCGAAGGATATGGCCCCTCGGCAGCGGCATTGCTGGGCATGCAGGCCGATGGCGCCAGCCTCGTCATCACGGTTGATTGCGGCGCACAGGCGTTTGAAGCCTTGGGCGCGGCGGCGGATGCGGGGCTGGATGTCATGGTGGTCGACCATCATCAATGCACGACCAGCCTGCCGCGCGCGCTCGCCATGATCAACCCCAACCGGCTGGATGGCAGCGATGCCGAACGGGCAGAGGGGCATTTGGCAGCGGTCGGGGTCGCATTCCTGTTGGGCGTGGCGCTGGTACGCAATTTGCGCGCGCGCGGCTGGTTTGCCGATGGGACAGGGCGGACGGAACCGGATTTGATGGCGCTGCTCGACATTGTGGCGCTCGGCACGGTGGCGGATGTTGCGCGGCTGACCGGGCTCAACCGCGCCTTTGTCGCCCAGGGGCTGCGGGTGATGGCGCGGCGCGGCAATTTGGGGCTGGCGGCATTGGCGGATGTGGCAAGGCTGGCGCGCGCACCCGAAGCGCGTGACCTCGGCTTTGCGCTTGGTCCGCGCATCAATGCGGGCGGGCGGGTCGGCGCGGCGGATCTGGGGGTGCGCCTCCTCACCAGCGACGACGCGCTGGAAGTGCAGGAAATTGCCGCAGAATTGAGCCGCCTGAATGATGAACGCCGCGCGATAGAGGCACTGGTGACCGACGAAGCGCTGGCCGCTGCCGAAAACACGGCCAATATGGCGGTGAGCGTGGTGGCGGCAACCGGCTGGCACCCCGGGGTCATCGGCATCGTCGCATCGCGGGTAAAGGAACGGCTGCACCGCCCGGCCATTGTCGTTGCGCTGGGCGACGATGGGGTCGGCAAGGGGTCGGGCCGTTCCATCGCCGGGGTGGATTTGGGCGCTGCGGTCATCGCCGCGCGGGATGCGGGCTTGCTGGTGGCGGGCGGCGGCCATGCGATGGCAGCAGGCGTCACCATATCGCCGGGCGGGGTGGCGCGCTTTGCCGAATGGATGAACGAACGACTGGCGGCCGATGTCGCCCGCGCCAGCGGCGAACGCGCGCTGAAACTCGACGCGCTGCTCGCCCCGCGCGGGGTCAACCTCGATTTTCTCGCCGCAGTGGAACAGGGCGGCCCCTATGGCCATGGGTGGAGCGCGCCGCGCGTCGCGGTGGGGCCGGTGCGAATCATAAAGGTGGACGTCGTGGGCAATGGCCATGTGCGTCTGGTTGTCGCGGGGGATGATGGCGCGCGGGTGAACGCGGTCGCCTTTCGCGCGGCGGAAAATGCACTGGGGCAGGCATTATTGGCGCTACGGGGGGATGCGCGCCTCTATCTCGCCGGGCAAATCCGCCGCAACGACTGGAACGGGCGGCAATCGGCTGAAATCCATGTCGATGATGCGGCATTGGTGACTTGACCCGGCGGCCCAGCCGCCCTAATGGGCGCGCCTTGCCAATGCAAAAAGCATCTGGCCCCTTCGTCTAGCGGTTAGGACGCGGCCCTTTCACGGCTGAAACACGGGTTCGATTCCCGTAGGGGTCACCAGCATTTTGGCCATTTTTCGACAGCGCCGATGCTTTTTCCCCAACGCTTCCCCAATAAGCGGGTTTGGGGAGGAGCCTTCGTCGGCCGGCCGACTTTGCTCATTTGATGGCAGGGCATCGTTTTTGCGGGTCCTTTCCAGCCAACCAACGCATCCTATGCGGCAGTGAACCCCAAGATCTCTGGCAAATTGAAATTTCGATATCGAGTTGAGTTTGTATTTCGAATGCGTCTCTGAAAGCCAATCCGCAGCCCGCAAAGGCCGATTCCAGATTTTCGCCCTGTTCTAGCAAAACGAGAGACGACCGCAATCCGCAGCTCGAAAGCTATAGCTTATCAAATAATTCTAGCAAAACGAGAGGCGGTCGCTTTTCGCAAGCAAAACGACCCTTCGTGCGGGCTCGGCATCCCAAGGTCACTTGCCGTCTTTTAACCTCGCCAGAAATGGCGAGGTTATATCTCGCCGCGCTCAACTTCTGGTGCTGAATGTCGATACAGCCTAGAGCCTGTTTCGATTAGATTGAATCGAAACCTGCTCAAATTGTCCTTGTTTTCCGTGATTTCCGAGCCGTGAAATGTTCCATTTCACTCGAAATCACTCTATCGCCCGCCGACGTGGCGGGTGCGGCGGGTTTCATCGCGGCGGACTTTGCGGCGCGCCTTGAGCAGATCCTGCCGCGAAATAATCCCCACCACGCGGCGGCTGTCGCGTTCGACAATCGGGATACGCCCGATGCCCGACTGGACAATCAGGTCGGCGACCAGCCCGCAAGGGCTGTCGGGGAAAGCGGTGGGCTGCGATGCGTCGGACAGATTTTCAGCCAGCATGCTGGCCGCTTCAAAACCATCGACCTGCCATTTCAGCGCGTCGCTGCGCGAAACGAGGCCGAGCAGCCGCCCACCTGCATCAATCACCGGATAGCTGCGGTGCGCCGCTTTGCCCTCAAAAAAGGCGACAACATCGCCAAGCGACATATTGCCCGGCAAGGTTTCGGGTTTTGCGGTCATCAAATCCCTGACCTGCAACAGGTCGAGCGCATCGACGCTATATTCCTGCAACACATGGCGGCCGCGCCGCGCGATTTTTTCGGTGAGGATGGATCGGCGGGTGAGCAGCACACTCACCGCATAGGCGCTGCCCGCTGCGGCTAGGCACAGCGGCAGGCCGCCCATTTGCCCGGTAATTTCGGCGGCGAACAGCGCGCCGGTCATCGGTGCGCGCATCCCCCCGCTCATAATTGCGGCCATGCCGACCATCGCCCACAGGCCAGGGTCACCGGGCAGATAATGGCCGATGAGCGCGCCGGTCGCGCCGCCCAATATCAGCAAGGGGGCGAGGATGCCGCCCGATGTGCCCGAACCCAGCGCCACCAGCCAGACCACCGCCTTGACGATCAGCAGGGTGACAATCATCCGCACCGCCAGATCATTGTCGAGCAATGCTTGAATATTGCCATATCCTGCGCCCAGCACATGCGGTTCGATGAGGCCGCCCAGCCCGACGATGACCGACCCGATTGCGGGCCACCACATCCAGTGCAGTGGCAGGCGGTGGAACCCGTCCTCTATCCAATATAGCGCCTTGGAAAGTGCCGCAGCCTCCACCCCCAAGACCAGCCCCATGCCGAGCGCGAGGAGCAGCGGCTGAAGCCCCTGCGTAACGGGGAAGTGCGCGGCAAACATCGCGCCATCGCCGATCAAAAAGGGGCGCCATGCAAGGCTGGTCAGCACCGCCAGCACGACGGGGACAAAGCTGCGCGGTTTCCATTCAAAGAGCAGCACTTCAAGCGCGAGTAATATCGCCGCGAGCGGGCTGCCGAAAATCGCGGTCATCCCCGCCGAAGCCCCCGCGACGAGCAGGGTTTTGCGTTCGGCCGCGCTCAGGTGAAAACATTGGGCAAACAGCGAACCTATCGCCCCGCCGGTCATGATGATCGGCCCTTCTGCGCCAAAAGGGCCGCCCGAACCGATGGAAACGGCGGAGGAGAGCGGTTTCAGCAGCGCGACCTTTACCGACAGGCGGCTTTCGCCAAACAAGATGGTTTCCATCGCCTCGGGTATGCCGTGGCCGCGCAATTTTTCCGATCCAAAGCGCGCCATCAGCCCGATAATCAGGCTGCCGATTATGGGGATGAGGATGACGGCGATGCCCACTGCATGGTCGGCCATATCGGCAGGGGCAAAGGACAGGCGGCCGAACCAGAAAATATTGGTCGCCAGCGCGATGAGTTTGAGCAGCACCCATGCGCCGAGCGCCCCGCCCGTTCCGACAAAGGAGGCCATGGCGGCGAGCAGTAACATACGCCGGTCGGCGCTATGATCGCCCAGTCTGACCCCTTCGGCGGAGGCTTTGCTTGCCATATTTCATCCTTTGCGTTCCAATGGGTCGGGCGCGATTATATCGCAATGCGATATAAAACAACAAGAGGGGGTAAATGGGATGCGCGATGAGCCATTGGATGATGCGGACTATGCGGCGCTGACCGACCTACGTTATGCGCTGCGCCAGTTTCAGGCGTTCAGCGATGCTGCGGCGCGCGCGCATGGTTTAACCCCGCAGCAGCATCAGGCGTTGCTCGCCCTGCGCGCGGTTCCACCCGATCAGGCGAGCATCGGTTATGTGGCGCGCCAATTGCTGTTACAGCCGCACAGCGCCAGCGGCCTGATCGACCGGTTGGAAAAACAAGCCTTGGTCACCCGCCATATTGGCGGCGGCGACCGGCGGCGCGCTTTGTTGCGACTGACCCCGCGTGCGATGAGCCTGCTTGTCCAATTGTCGCACACCCACCGCGACGAGATACGCCGCCTGCGCCCGATGCTGAACGAACTGCTGGCGCGATCGACGACGCACATTCGTTCCCTGGCGTTCGCGATCGCCCGCTCGTCACTGGCGCTCGAGGTGGTCGGTCAGTTCCTGGCCGAGCTCGACGACCGGAGCGAGACCTTCGATCGTTCGCGGCACGACGCC
>CALFXW010000199.1 GCA_937957805.1 uncultured Sphingopyxis sp. | reverse complement strand
CGCCATCATGCCCGTCACATTGCGCGACATGCCAGCCGGTCGCCCGGTAACGCGCCGCCACATCCTCACTCGTCGATAAATCGGTCGCTCCGTCGATGGTGATGCGATTATCATCCCACAGGACATTCAGCCGTCCCAGTCGCAAATGTCCAGCCAAACCAATGGCTTCGTGGTTGATCCCTTCCATCAGGCAACCATCACCCGCCACCACCCATGTGCGGTGATCAACCAAATCATCACCAAATTCGGCGTTCAAATGGCGTTCGGCAATCGCCATGCCGACCGCCATCGCCAAACCCTGCCCCAAGGGGCCAGTGGTGCTTTCAATGCCAGCAAGTTCGATATTTTCCGGGTGCCCGGCGCACGGGCTGTGCAACTGGCGAAAATTGCGGATATCCGCCATCGTCGGGGCCGCATAGCCGCTGAGGTGGAGCAGCGCATAGGCGAGCATCGAACCATGGCCTGCCGACAGGACAAAACGGTCGCGATCGGCCCAATGCGGATCCGCGGGATTATGTTTCAAGTAACGCGAATATAGGATTGTCGCGACATCGGCCATGCCCATTGGCATGCCGGGGTGGCCGCTGTTCGCCGCCTCGACCGCATCCATCGCCAAAGCCCGAATGGCATTGGCCATTTGCTGCGTATCGCTGTGCATGCACACCCCCGAATATAACTTCAAAACTACGATTGATTCGCGTGGCCGTGCCTTGGGGCGGGGGCGCGCCGGGGTCAAGGCTTTGCCCCAATTTGGGGCCGATTTGCGCCTGATTGCGTTGCGCGATGGGCACGCTATATCTTGGCCATGGAAGAAAGCACTGGCTTGCAGCGATTGCGCGCCGCGCTCAACGCGCTGGAGGGGGAGGTTGCGGCCACCGAAACGCGTTTGTCCGGCCCCGACAGCCTGACCGAACGTCATCAAAATCTGCGCCGTGCGGTCGGCTCGGTCATTGATGATATCGACCGTCTGCTGGAAAAGCCGCATGGCTGAGGTCACTTTGCACATCGGCGGGCATGGCTACCGCATCGCCTGCGCGGATGGGGAAGAGACGGCCTTGCAAGCGCTCGGCAGCGTGGTCGAACGCGAAGTTCAGGCGGCGCGCGCGCTCGGCGGCCTCAACGAATCGCGGCAATTGCTGTTCGCCGCGCTGTTTCTGGCCGATAAATTGGCCAACGGCGGCACGCAGGGCGGGCCATCCACATCCCATATTGATGGCGATGGCGCGCTGGACGCTCTGGCCGCACGGGTGGAGGCTTTGACCGCACGCCTCACCAATATCCGGCAAAATCTGGGCTAAGCGCTGCAATCAGGGCTTGAGGGTCGCAGCCCACCACCCTATCTTGGGGCGGACGGGTACTGCATGGTGCGCGCTATGCGAAAATCCCTGAGGCGATAAACACATCCATGGGGGCTGTCTCTGCCCGGGCCCTGGTCCGACGTATATGGTTCCCACCTGACGTTACTGGCGTCAGAGGATATTTCCAAAGGCAAACGGCCAATGCGGTCCCGTCACCCCCGCCCCCATCAATCCCGCCATGGATAAAGCGGCCGAACGTCAGATTTTGCGCGACGCCATGCGGGACAAGCGCGCGCGGGCCAATGACATATTTTCTTTTAATAACACTATATTAGATAACATATCTAAGATAATATCACAGCATCAAATCATCGCCGCTTATCTGCCTATGTCGGGCGAAGCCGATCCTGCGCAGGCGGTCGCATTGGCACAGGAAGCGGGCAAGATCATCGCCCTGCCCCGCACCGATCGGGCCACAAAAACACTGCATTTTCATCGCCATGACGCCGGCGATCCGCTCGAAACCGGCGCTTATGGCATAAGGCAACCGCTCGCCGCTGCGCCCATCATCACCCCCGACCTGTTGCTGGTGCCGCTCATCGCCTTTGACCGGCGCGGCAATCGACTGGGCCAAGGGGGCGGATATTATGACCGCGCACTCGCGACGTTGCCCGATGCTGTCGCCATCGGCATCGGCTGGGATTGGCAGGAAGTTGTCGAAATCCCGACCGAAGCATGGGACAGACGACTGGACTTTATCGCTACACCCACCCAATGGCTGACAGCATGACGTCACCCTACCCCGTCCCGCCTGAGCCAAGCTGGCGCAAACCCGCAGGCATATTGTTGATATTATTGCTGATTGCGCTGTGGCTGTTTCTGGTCACCAGTGCGGTGGAATGGTTGGCTGCGCAATTTGGCGGCCTGCCCGGATGGATAGAGATGGCCATTTATGTCGTCGCGGGGATAGTCTGGATTTTCCCGATGCGCCCCCTGCTGATCTGGATGGAGGGCGCGCCCAAATAAGGGCGCATGCCGCCGCGCGCACGGGGCGCGCCATTTGCCAAAAATATAGGCAAATGGCGCGAGTGACGGGGCTCGAACCCGCGACCTCCGGCGTGACAGGCCGGCGCTCTAACCAACTGAGCTACACCCGCTTGGTGTGGAGGCGCGCCACTATTGCCTTCGGCACGCCAAGTCAACAGCCGCCCCCAGATTATTGTGCGCCCACCCGTTCGCTTTGGTAGAGTGCGCGGGCAATCGCCTGAATTACCACCAATATCGGCACGGCAAGGAAAGCACCCGGTGCGCCCCATACCCACCCCCAAAAGCTAAGGGAGATGAGGATAAGCATGGGGTTGATGGTCAGTCGTCGCCCCAAAATCAACGGGGTGA
This sequence comes from uncultured Sphingopyxis sp., assembly GCA_937957805.1. Taxonomy (GTDB): domain Bacteria; phylum Pseudomonadota; class Alphaproteobacteria; order Sphingomonadales; family Sphingomonadaceae; genus Sphingopyxis. The sequence continues at coordinate 220 of CALFXW010000199.1, read as the reverse complement.
TGAAATTAGCCTCGATCGTGTGGAGTGTGATCTGGATCGCGGCGGGCAACAACGCCAGCCCCACCGAATCAAAGCTCATCAAGCCGCCAAGCGCCAGCAGCATCGCGGCCACCACCGGCCCCAAATAGGGGATGAAGTTACAAATGGCGACGATTCCGCCCCACATCAGCGGGGATGGCATGCCAATCAACCACAGCAGTCCTGCGACCGCCAACCCCAG
>CALFXW010000198.1 GCA_937957805.1 uncultured Sphingopyxis sp. | reverse complement strand
GACTGGAGTTCAGACGTGTGCTCTTCCGATCTGCGATGATCGCTTATTTCCAACCGCTGCTGACGTGGCTCAACGAGCAAAATCAGGGCCGCGATTGCGGGTGGTAAAGGATTTCGTGTGAGGGAGGGGCATGTTTCTCTCCCCCACGCGGCATTGATCGTCACATCATCAACGAAACGGCGGCTCGTTAAAGGCGCGCAATTTGCGCGAATGGAGCTTGTTCCCCTCGGCGCGCAGCAGGTCGCAAGCGGTTATGCCGATCTGTAGATGCGCGCCGATCGCCTCCTCATAAAAGCGATTGGCCTGTCCCGGCAGCTTTAGTTCGCCGTGGAGCGGCTTGTCCGATACGCATAGCAAAGTGCCATATGGCACCCGAAAACGATAGCCTTGCGCCGCAATCGTCGCGCTTTCCATGTCGATGGCAATGGCGCGCGATTGCGAAAAACGCAGCGCACTTTCGGAATAGCGCAATTCCCAGTTGCGATCATCGGTGGTGACGACAGTTCCCGTGCGCATCCGTTTTTTAAGGTCTGCGCCCGATTCGCCCGACACCAATTCTGCTGCGCGTGCAAGGCTCAACTGCACTTCGGCAATCGGCGGAATGGGGATTTCGGGCGGCAAAATATGGTCGAGGATATTGTCGTCGCGCAAATATGCGTGGGCGAGGACATAATCGCCAATTTTTTGTGTCGGGCGTAATCCGCCGCAATGGCCGATCATCAACCATGCCTCTGGCCGGAGCACCGCTAGATGGTCTGTCAGCGTTTTGGCATTGGCCGGACCAACCCCGATATTGACGAGGCTGATGCCCCCACGCCCCGGTGCGATCAAATGATATGCTGGCATTTGGTGCCGTCGCCACGCGCTGTCGGCCACCAATTGGGTGGGGTCGCCACCCGCTTCTTCGGTGTAAAGCCCACCTGCGCCTGACAAAGCGGTATATTGACCTTGCCCAACTTGTTGCGCAGCCCAGGCAACAAATTCATCGACATAGCGGTGATAGTTGGTGAACAATATGAAGCGCTGAAAATGTTCGGTTGGTGTGCCGGTGTAATGGCGAAGCCGCGCCAATGAAAAATCAATGCGCAGCGCGTCGAACAAGGTCAGCGGGCTTGCTGCATCCGGGTCGGACACGAACAGGCCATCAGCCAATTCATCGCCAATATGGGCAAGGTCGGTCGCCGGAAAATGACGCGCCAATTCTTGCGGGCTAACCCCGCCCAGCGCGCTGCCTGTCATGCCGTCGAGCACATAGGCAAAGGGGATTTCCTGTGTGCCCGACGTCACTTCCAATTTTACGTCATATTGTTCAACGATCAGGCTCAATTGCTCACGCAGATAATCTTCGAACAAATCGGGTCGGGTTATCGTCGTGCCATAGACGCCCGGCTGTGACAGGCGGCCAAACGCCTGCCGCGCCGGGTGCCCGGTGGCCTCGTCATTCCCCGCATAATGGATGCGCAGTTCGGGATAGGTGAAGGCACCATTGGCGCGCGCCACCGGGTCGGGCAATTTGCCCTTTTGCACATAAGCGGCGACCGCTTCGCGCAATTTGCCGACCGATGCGGCATAGCGGCGGTGAAGCTGGTCGATAGCCTTGTCGACCGACCGGACATTGGCACGGGCCATCAGCGACGCCCCGTCAAAGCTGACCCAGCATATGTTCCGCGCTCGACACGCGATATTCGCCCGGTGCTTCGACGTTTAACTGTTCGACGACGCCGTCATTGACGACCATCGAAAAACGCTGCCCACGCGTGCCCATGCCAAATTTGCTGAAATCCGCCGAAAGGCCGAGCGCGGCGACAAAATCTGCATTGCCGTCGGCCAGCATTACGATGTCGCTGGCATTGCCAGCCTTGGCCCAAGCGCCCATGACGAATGCGTCATTGACCGAAGTTGCCGCGATGGCGTCGACGCCTTTGGCCTGCAATTCGCCTGCCTTTTCCACATAGCTGGGCAGGTGGCGGGCCGAACAAGTGGGGGTGAAGGCACCGGGCACTGAAAACAGCGCGACGCGGCGGCCACCAAAAAAATCTGCGCTTGATACTTGTTCGGGGCCGTCGCTGGTCGCCTTTACAAGCATGATTTCGGGCAATTTATCGCCGATTTGGATGGTCATTTTCTTCTCCTCTTATCTGTCCAACATTGGCTATGGCCTAGGTTATATGGGGGCTATACATGGCACGGGGCTATGATGCCAGCGGTGCATCACCCGAAGCATCATATAATGATTTCTTTATATGACTTGCGAAATGCCCCTTGGCGCGCTAATCGCGCCGCCTGTTTGGGCGCGCCCTATTTTGCCACCGCCCACCCCAGCGGAGAATATTATGACCACCGATTACGCAATTGCCGACATTGGTCTGGCTGACTTTGGTCGCGCCGAAATTGCCATTGCTGAAACCGAAATGCCCGGCCTGATGGCGCTGCGCGAAGAATATGGCGTCAGCCAGCCGTTGAAGGGTGCGCGTATCACAGGCTCACTGCACATGACGATCCAGACGGCAGTGTTGATCGAAACGCTGACAGCGCTGGGTGCCGATGTCCGCTGGGCAACCTGCAATATTTTTTCGACGCAAGATCACGCTGCTGCCGCCATCGCTGCTACCGGTGTACCGGTGTTCGCAATCAAAGGCGAAAGCCTCTCCGACTATTGGGACTATGTCGGCCGCATCTTTGACTGGGGTAGTGAAACCAGCAACATCATCCTCGACGATGGTGGGGATGCAACCATGTTCGCGCTGTGGGGAGCACGGGTCGAAGCGGGTGAAGAATTATTCGAACCGACCAATGCCGAAGAAGTTGAATTTTGCCGCGCGCTCAAGGCATTTTTGGCAGAAAAGCCGGGTTACCTCACCCGTTCGGTTGCCGCGATTAAGGGCGTGAGCGAGGAAACGACGACCGGAGTTCACCGGCTCTACAGCCTTGCCAAAGAAGGCAAATTGCCTTTCCCGGCGATTAATGTGAACGACAGTGTAACCAAGTCAAAATTCGACAATCTCTACGGCTGCAAGGAAAGCTTGGTTGACGCCATTCGCCGAGCCACCGACGTGATGCTGGCGGGCAAGGTCGCTTGCGTGGCCGGCTTTGGTGACGTGGGCAAGGGTTCGGCTGCATCGCTGCGCAACGGCGGCGCGCGCGTGCTGGTGACCGAAGTTGATCCAATTTGCGCGCTGCAAGCGGCGATGGAGGGCTATGAGGTCGTCACCATGGACGAGGCAGTCACCCGTTCCGACATTTTCGTCACCGCGACGGGCAATGCCGACGTCATCACCGCCGAACATATGAAGGCGATGAAGCCGATGAGCATCGTGTGCAACATCGGCCATTTCGACAGCGAGATTCAGATCGCCGCGCTCGACAATTACAAGTGGACCGAAGTGAAGCCGGGCACCGACCTGGTTGAATTCCCCGATGGCAAGCAGATTATCGTGCTGGCCAAAGGGCGTTTGGTCAATCTGGGCTGCGCCACCGGTCACCCCAGCTTTGTCATGTCGTCCAGCTTTACCAACCAGACGTTGGCGCAAATCGAATTATTTACTAAGGCTGGCGAATATCAAAATCAGGTCTATGTCCTGCCCAAGCACCTCGATGAAAAGGTGGCGGCGCTGCATTTGGCCAAATTGGGGGTCAAATTATCGACCCTCAGCGAAAAACAAGCCGCCTATATCGGCGTGCCGGTTGCCGGGCCATTCAAGCCTGACCATTATCGTTACTAATCGCTGAAAAAGTGCTGGAAGCCCTCGCCCCCCTTGGGGCGGGGGCTTTGCTTTGTGCGGCATAAGCTTTAATCGCCTTGGCCATGCCGAATCCCCGAAATATGTGCATCTGACCATGGATCAAGCGACGCTTTTGACGCTTGTGGGTGCATTCGTTGGCATCTGGCTGGTGGCGGGGGGCTGGGCACTGTTGCGCGGCCTTGGTCAGCAGCGTGAGGCATCGATGGCGCAGCGCCGTGCGCTCAGGCTGGCGGCAATGCTCGAATCCTCACCCGCTTTGCCTTTGTTGGTGCGCGCCGACGGTCGGATCGAAGGGTCACTGGGCATCGCGCGACTCTTTGGGCTGGATGCGCTGCCAACCAGCATCGATGCGCTCGCTGGTGAGGATCCGGCACTTGGCCCGTTGCTCGGCGCTGTGGTGGAGGCGCAGCGGGCGGCCAAAAGCTTTCACCTGTCGCTCGCCACGCAAAATGGCGCCCGTGCGGTCGAAGTGCGCGGCTCGCCCGCGCCAGCCGCGTTAAAGCTGCCTGGTGGCGCATTGCTGTGGTTTGCGGATAATTCGGCACATGCCGTCGAAAATCAGCGTTTGCGTCACCAGCGTGCCGACGCCATCGCGGCGTTCGAAGCAATCAGCGCGCTGATAGAGGCGGCGCCATTTCCGATGTGGTTTCGTGAACCATCGCTGAGCCTGGCGTTGGTCAACCATGCCTATGTCGCGGCGGTGGAGGGGGAAAATGCGGCGGATGTTGTGGCGCGGCAGATCGAACTTGTCGAACCCATAGCGGGAGTTTCGGCGCGCGATGCGGCCCGCGCCGCGCATGAAGCCAATAGCGAAAGCCAGCGCTTCATTCCGGTCACCATCGGCGGGCAGCGCCGGATGATGCGGGTTGTCGATATACCAATCGATGATGTGGGCGTGGCGGGCTATGCACTTGACCAACAGGCACTGGAGGATGCGCGCGCCGAACTGCGCCGATTTGCCGAAGCGCGCCGTTCGATGCTCGACCAAATGTCGGCGGCGGTCGCCGAATTTGCGCCCGACCGCACGTTGCGCTTCGTCAACCGTCCTTTTTTGTCGCTCTTCCTGCTCGATGCCGAATGGGCGGCGGAGGCCCCGGCGATGGAGCGGGTGCTCGACCGGCTGCGCGACAATGGGCGCACACCTGAAGTGCGCGATTTTCCCGGCTGGCGTGCCGAACGGCGCGGCTGGTTCACACTTGGCCAATTGCATGAGGAAAGCTGGCTGTTGCGCGATGGCACACATTTGCGCGCCGTTGCGCAACCGACGCCGGATGGCGGGCTTTTGCTGATATTTGAAGATCGTACCGAGCAGGTTCGCCTCGCCAGTGCGCGCGACACATTGCTGCGCGTGCGCACCGCGACCTTTGACAATTTGTTCGAAGCGGTGGCGGTTTTTGCACCCGATGGCAGGCTCCACCTGTGGAACCAACGGTTTCGCAAACTGTGGCAGGTGGGGGAGGAGTATCTCGCCGCCCATCCGCGCCTTGACCAACTGCTCGAAAAACTGGCTCCCCAGCTTGCCGATCCGCGCCAGCAACATGTGTTGCGTCAGCTTATCGTCGGGGCGACGGGGGACAGGCAGCAACGCAGCGGGCGCGTATTGATGGCCGATGACCGACAATTTGACTTTGCTGCCATTCCCTTGCCCGATGGGAATGCCCTTTTCACGTTAATTGACGTTACCGACAGCCGCCGGATTGAACGCGCGCTGCGCGACCGGGCCCGCGCGCTGGAGGAAGCCGACCAGGTCAAGGCCGATTTCTTGTCGCGCATCAGCTATGATCTGCGCACGCCGCTGACTTCCATCGGCGGCTTTGCCGAAATGCTGGCCGGCGGTTTAGCTGGGGATATTGGCGAACAGGCGCAAGATTATGTCCGTGCGATTATGGAAGCGAGCGGTGCCCTGACGCAGCAGATCGACGCAATCCTTGATCTATCGCAGAGTGAAGCTGGGGCGATGCCTATGGAGCGACGCACATTGTCGCTCGGCGCTTTGGTGCGCGAAGCGAGCGATGCTGCGCGTGCCCAATGTGCGGCGGCGGGGATAAGGCTCGACCTCGCGCTACAGCCCAGCCTCGGCCAAGTGTCGGGAGATGCCAAACGGCTGCGCCAAGCGCTCGACCTGATGCTCGTCCATGCAATACAGGGTTTTGGCGAAGGCGCAGGGGCAAAGCGCATCACCGTGCATGGGGAAGGGGACAGTAGTAATGCACAGATCATCCTTTCCGATAATGGGCTTGGGGCGGATGTGCAGGGCAAGGATGCGGTCGGCCTCGCGCTCGTGCGCCAATTGGTGGAGGCGCATCATGGACGGTTTGAGCGCGCGCACCGCGCGGGGGAGGGGACGATGCTCGCCATCTTCCTGCCGCGTTAAGGGATGGACTATCGGCCGGATGATTTGCCGCAATTGGGTGCCGCTATTGCCCACATGCTGCGCGCGGGCGATGTCATTGGCCTGTCGGGGGATTTGGGGGCAGGCAAGACCAGCCTCGCCCGTGCCATATTGCAGGCACTGGGCTTGGAGGGGGAGGCGCCTAGCCCCAGCTTTGCGATCGTCCAACCCTATGGCCCGCCTGAAACCAGCCTGAATCTGCTCCACATCGACCTCTATCGCGTCAAAGGTCGCGCCGAACTGGCCGAATTGGGGCTGGAGGATGCGCTGCATGATCATGCGCTTATCATCGAATGGCCCGAGATATTGGGGGACGGCTGGCACGACATGCTGCGCCTCAGGATCGATTTTTTGGACAGCGATGGCGCGACGGGCGCAGCGCGGCGCTTGACTATTGGCGTGCCCCCCGCTTGGGAAGGTCGATGGCGCTTAGTGATATGATTCCGCCCACGACGGCGACGAAATTTCTGGCTGATGCGGGGTGGGGCGGCGCGCGCCTGTCACCATTGGCGGGCGATGCATCCTTTCGTCGCTATTTCCGCGTCGAACATGAGGGTCGCCATGCGGTTTTAATGGACGCACCGCCGCCGCAGGAGGATGTTCGCCCGTTTATCATGATGGCCGAATATCTGCATTCCATCGGCCTCAATGTGCCCGGCATAATCGCGCGTGATGTTGAAAAAGGGCTGCTCCTCATAGCGGATTTCGGTAACAACAGGATGCGCGAAGCGGTGGATGAGGGGCGGGAGGCCGAACTGCCGCTGTATCAGGCAATCACCGATATACTGGTCGAACTGCATAGCCACAACCCGCCCGCCAATTTGCGGCGGCACGGTCTGATGGATTGGCTGGATGAGGTGGAACTGCTGATCGACTGGTATGGCCCCTATGTCGGGCTGGATCTGCCACGCGACAGTTTTCGCGCCGCTTGGCAGGCGGTGCTCGCCCCCGTTGACGGCGATGCGACGCCGTGGGTCGCCGAATTGCGCGACTATCACGCTGAAAATGTCATGCTGATCGATGGCGCGAGCGGCCTCGCGCGTTTCGGCCTGCTCGATTTTCAGGACGCGCGGCTCGGCCATCCCGCCTATGACCTTGTATCGATGCTGGAGGATGCGCGGCGCGATGTTTCGCCGGAGGTGGAGGCAGCGTGCCTTGCCCATTATGTTGCCGCTACTGCGCGCGATGACCGCTTCATTCGCGATTATTGGGCGCTCGGCGCGCAGCGCAATACGCGGATTTTGGGACTTTTCTGTCGCCTGGCCGTGCGCGATGGCAAGCAGGGTTACAAGAAATATCAGCCGCGCATGTGGGGCCTGATCGAACGCGATTTGGCGCACCCACACCTTGCGCCAGTGCGCGCATGGTATGACGCATATATCCCGCCCAGCCACCGCACGGCGTTTTGGCAAGATCACGGCGTATGATTGTCCTGCCGCAAAGCGCGATGGTGATGGCGGCGGGCAAGGGGACGCGGATGATGCCGCTCACTATTGACCGACCGAAGCCGCTGATCGAGGTGGCGGGGGTCAGTTTGCTCGACCATGTGCTAGGTCATTTGCGTGATGCAGGCGTCGGCCAAATCATCGTCAACGCCCATTATCGCGCTACGCAGGTGGAGGGTCATCTGGCCGCCCGCGCGCGCGATTTTGACGTGCGCCTATCGGATGAACGTGATTGCCTACGCGACACTGGCGGCGGATTGATAAAGGCGCTGCCGCTGATTGATGCCGACCCATTTTTCTGCATCAACGCGGATAATTGGTGGACCGATGCGCCGGGTAGTGATGCGCTCCATCGGCTTGCCGCGCACTGGGACAGCGCCCAAATGGACGTGCTTATGCTGGTCATAGAAACAGCGCGTGCGGGGAACAGCAAGGGGCAAGGCGATTTCGACATGGATGGGGATGGCCGCCTGTCGCGCGGCGGGCCGCCGCGCCCGCGCCCCTACGTCTGGACCGGCATCCAGCTCATCGGCAAGAATCTGGTTTGCGACCCGCCCGAGGCCGTATTTTCGACCAATGTCTTTTGGGACCGGGCAATTGCGAAGGGCCGTTGCCACGGCCTTGCCCACCACGGTGATTGGTGGGATGTCGGCTATCCCGAAGCCATTGCGCTGACCGAAGCGGCTTTAAGGCGCAATATTGGCACGGACGTGCGCACGGATGGTTGAGCGGCACCTACCGCAAGTCTACACCGTTTCGCTGGACGAAGCCTTTGCCGAGCTGGCGCGCAGCCCGCAGCAGATCGGCGCCTTGCAGGGCTTGATCATGCAGGGCTCGCAGCTGGGCCAGTTCGTCGGCACGCCGGGTTATCTGTCGCCCGAAGTGTGCCTGGGCAAGCCGGTCGATCAGCGCTCCGACATCTTCGCGCTCGGCATTGTGTTCTTCGAGATGCTCACCGGGCAGCTGCCCTTCCGGTCGCCCGACCGCGAGGTGCTCCTCGAGATGCAGCGCTCGGCGCCGCCGCCGAAGCCGTGGACCCCTTGGTTCACGAGTGCGGTGCCGGCCAGGCCCAGCTCGAAGGCCACGCGGCGAGGCGGCGTCCCCGGCGGAGCGGGCGAGCGATCCGGCAGCGGGGCGGGCGGTGCCGCCGGTGAA
>CALFXW010000197.1 GCA_937957805.1 uncultured Sphingopyxis sp. | reverse complement strand
ATGGCGGCGCATTTCCGCCCAATCCAGTCCGGCGTTGGTGGTGATGCGCGCCAAACCCCTGTCGCTGCCCGCATCCAGCCCCTTGGCCCACACGCCTTCTAGAAAGGCGAGCGCAAATTCCAGCCCGCGCCCGGCGGCTATGGCGTGGTGGAGTATGGCATAGCCGCGTTCGACTGGTTTGCCCACCGGATCGACGATTTTGCCAAAGGGGATGCCCAACCGCCGTGCCTCCCGCGCGCAATCCATCACTATATAGCGCCGTTTTTCACGCGGAACGGGGAGCGCGCGCATCACCATCGGCAGCACGAAACGCAGGTGGAGTTTCGCGCCATGCGCCGCCGTCAGCTGGGCGATGCGCGGGGCGGCGAGCCATGTATAGGGGCTACGAAAGCTGAGGAACCAGTGGACATCCCCGCCATTTGCGTCGGCTGGCGCGGCCATGTCGGGGGGCGGCGCGAATAGCGGTGTCTGGTTCGCATCGCGCGCGAGGCCAAGCGCGTGTAAGCGTGCTTCGAGATAGTGGAGCCGGTCGACCCCCCAATAGGATTCGCCGCCATATGCCGTGACCCCACCCAGATAATGGCCTGCCTGTTGCAGCGCCGCTGCGCCCGCGGCCATGGAGGCATCGGCATCGCCCGTTGTCCCGTCGGGAAAGGGTGCGCCGCGCCACAGGCTGGCCAGGATAGCGGCGACCCGTTGCGGCGCATCTGTGCACGCAATCGCTGTCGCCAGCAGGCGCTGCGCATGGGCAAAGGCGGCATCGTCGGGTTCGCAACCTATATCCATCAAGCCAGCACGGGCCGCCAATAATGTGCAATCGCGCCTGCTCCACGCCGCCAGCCGTGCCGCATCGGGCGCAGCAGCGGCCTGTGGCGACGGGACGATGTAGAACTGGAGCGTGATGGCATATCGTTCGGCCAGCGCGGGCAATAGCTGGCTAAGGAGAAAGCTGTACGGGTCCGCCACGTCGATGAAGGCGCGGACAAGATGCGGGTCGCCACGGCCGCGCCGTTCGCGTTCGGCGCTGCGGCGGCGCTTCTCCTCCCGCGCGGCGCTGGTCAGGCGCGACGAGATGATGGCGGCAACGGCGGCGTGGATCGACAATCTGGCACCCCAGCATGGTTATGCCCGAACAATGGCGGATATGCGCGTGCCATGCAAATGGGGGGCATGGCGCCCGTGTCTCGACATGTTTCGACGTTACATCTTTCCGGGATTTCCGGGCCGCATGATGTGCCATCATGCTCGAAATCCCAAATGGCTTGACACGAACGGACTGTCGAATTTCGTCATGCTGAACTTGTTTCAGCATCGATGGTCAGGTGCTGCGCATGATATATATTTCACGAGAGAGGCGAGAGAGAGAAATCCCCCCTCCCGTTTGCGGGAGGGGGTTAAGGGGGGGGTATTTTCATACTTGGGTGGGTATTTTGCTTTGGGTGGGTGTTTTCGCATATTGGATTCCGGCCTTCGCCGGAATGACGAGGGGGGATTGTATCCCTGCGGAAGCAGGGTTCCGGTGGTTGGCGCATCGCCTTGACGGTCTAGGCTCCTGCTTTTGCAGGAGCACAAAGAGTATGCCTCCTGCTTTTGCAGGAGCACAAAGCGTATGCCTCCTGCATACGCCGGAGCACAGAGTGTGCACCTCAATTCCCCCTCCCCTTAAGGGGAGGGGTTAGGGGTGGGGATTAATAGCCCGGTGGGATTTTCAAACTGGATTGCCGCGTCGCCCTTGGTTCATCGCAATGACGATACCCCCATCGTCATTGCGCGCAGTGCCGAAAAAACGATAGATTCAGGCCATTTGACGCATTGACCATAGCCAGAATGCGGCGCGTCGCCTAGCGTTGGGCTAAGCCGCATTGCAAAGGATTCTCCGCCCGCCATGGATCATAATATTTCCCGCCGTCTGCTGCTGCGATTTGCCGCCGGGGCGTCGGGCGCAATTTCCTATGCCGTGGTGCCTGCATGGGCACGCGGGGCGAGCCTGAGCGGCGGGCACCATGGCGGGAACCCTCGGGGCGGCGACGCACGCATCCCGGCTGGCTTTGACCAATTGTCGGGCGACATCATCAACCTTAGCATCGGCGATGGGCACCGTGTGGTGGATGGGCGGCGCGGCCCGGCGATTGTGGTCAACGGCTCTGTCCCCGGCCCGCTAATCCGCCTGCGGGAGGGGCAGGAGGTGACGATCAACGTCGCCAACCATCTGGCCGTCGATAGCTCCATCCACTGGCACGGGATTTTGTTGCCGTTTCAGATGGATGGGGTGCCGGGCATCAGTTTCCCCGGAATCGCGCCGGGGGGCAGCTTTGCCTATCGCTTTCGCGTCCGTCAGGCGGGGACATATTGGTACCACAGCCATTCGGGGTTGCAGGAACAATCAGGCCATTATGGCCCCATCGTCATCGACCCTTCTGTCCCCGATACGATGGCCGCAGAGCGCGATTATGTGCTGGTGCTGAGCGAATTTACCGCGCTCGACCCCCATTTCATCATGGACCGCTTGCGCACCGGCGAAGCCTATTTCAACCAGA
>CALFXW010000196.1 GCA_937957805.1 uncultured Sphingopyxis sp. | reverse complement strand
TATGACATGTTGTGCGCAGACGATGGCACGGGCTTTATCTATCTGCCAATCCTCAACTATGCGGACGGCAACCTCGACTTCCTTGAAGAATTGCAAAATGCTGATGATACGGTGAACAGCCTGTCGGACGGTGGCGCGCATTGCGGCACGATTTGCGATGCCGCCAGCCCGACCTTCATGCTGGAACATTGGGTAAAGGGGCGTCGGCGCGGCAAGCGCATCCCGCTCGAACAGGCGGTCAAGCGGCAGTGCCGCGATACGGCGCTGCTATATGGTCTCGAAGATCGCGGCATTATCGCACCGGGCATGCTCGCCGACATCAACATCATTGACATGGACGCGATAAAATTGGGCAAGCCCTGGCTCGCCTTTGACCTGCCCGCCGGGGGTAAGCGCTTGTTGCAAAAGGCCGATGGCTATGTCGCGACGATCAAATCGGGGCAGGTGACATTCCGCAACGGCGAAATGGCAGGCGCGCTGCCCGGACGGGTCATTCGCGGACCGCAAGCAGCCCCGATGGCGATGGCCGCCGAATAAGCGGCGCAACAGGCTTGCCATTGCCGCCCTGCCCCGTCATGCAAGGGCGATGGCGGCAGGGGCGCGGATAGGAAATATGATGCAGATCGCGCGGGCTGCGCCCTATGCGCTTGCATTTTTGGCTGCCGCGCCGCTGGCCGCCGCACCCAATGCGGGCAAGGGCGGGGGTGATGCGCTGGACGCAACCATCCGGCAAATTCAGGGTGACAGCAGTTACCAATTGCAATTTGCCCCCGCCCCGCCGCCGCCAACGATGCCATCTTCCAATGGCTGGTTCAGCCAGCTTTTCCGCTGGCTGGGCGGCGATGGCGACTGGTTGGTGCGGCTGATCGCTTTTGCGCTGATATTGGTCGCGGTGGTGGCCATCGCCTATATGCTGATACCGGCGGTGCGCGATTTTGTGGATCGGCTGCGCTTTGGGCGTCGCCGCCAACGCGCTGATGCGCCCGATGAAGCATCATGGCAGCCCGATGCAGCGGGCGCGCACAATTTGTTGCAAGCGGCAGACGCGCTCGCCGCCAATGGCCGCTTTGCAGAGGCGGTGCACCTGCTGCTTGAACGCAGTGTTGAGGATATTGGCTATCGCCGCCCCGGGCTGGTTCGTCCGGCCTTTACCGCGCGTTCCATCGCCATGCTGCACGAATTGCCCGAAGCCGCGCGACAGGCCTTTGCCCATATTGGCGCCATCGTCGAACGCGGCTTTTGGGCCGAGCGGGCGATCGATGCTGATGATTGGTCGGCGGCGCGTGCCCAATATGAAAGCTTTGCCTTTGGCGCGCATTGGCGGGTGCGCGCATGACCGGCGTGGCGGCCGCGGGGGCAAAGGGAGGTGAAGGCGCGTTCAACCCGCGCCTGATTTTCGGGCTGATTGCAGCGGGCGTGTTTGGCTTTATCGGCTTTTGGGCGCTTACCGCCTTTGCCCCCGAATTATCGAGCGGGCGCGACGGCGGCGGCCATGCCATGTCGCGCGCGGCCAATGGCTATGCCGGGGTGGTGCAGTTGTTGCGGACGGGCGGGCATGAAGTCACCATATTGCGCGATCCTGATGGCGGCGCGCCGGGATTTTCTGGTGGCGATGGCCTTACCATATTGACCCCTACCCCATCGACCAGCGGTGATGCGCTGCGCGAACGGCTGGCATCCATTCATACGCCGGTGTTGATTATCCTGCCCAAATATCAGGTCGAACAGACGATGCAGCGCGACAAGGTGCGGCAGACAGGCCTATCGCAAAATGCCGCTGCGCTCGCCGCCGCATTGGTTCCGGGACAGGTCAGGACAAATTTGAACCCAATCCGCCAGAGACAGGCTGTTGCGCTTGAATTTTGGGATGGCACCAAAGCGTCCGTGCGCATGGGCAATCTGTTACAAACGGTTGAATCACCCTATTTTTCGACACTGGTAACGGCGGGCAATCAGGTCATAGTGGCCGAAGTGCAAGACCGTTATGACACGACCATCCTGGCCGATCCGGATTTGGTCAATAATCTGGCATTGGCGGACAGCGCGCGCGCGCGCGCCGGTTTTATCCTTATCGACAAATTGGCCGGCCCGGATGCGCCCATCGCCTTTGACGTGACGCTGAACGGGCTGGGCGCGAGCCGACACAATCTGCTGCGTCAGGCCTTGGTGCCACCTTTCCTCGGCCTCACTCTTTGCATCATTGTCGCCACGCTCTTCTTGTTGTGGCAGGGTTTTGTCCGCTTTGGACCGCCGCTTTTGGCAATGCGGGTGCGCGCGGCGGGCAAGGCAGGGCTGGTGCAAACCAGCGCGCGGCTGATCGTTCAGGCAGGTGCAAGCGTGCGCTTTGCCCCGCGTTATGCGCAAATGGTGCGCGAAATTGCGGCGCGGCGGCTCCATGCGCCACAGGGGTTGGATGAAGCAGCGCTCGGGGCGTGGCTTGACCGGTTCAGCGACCGACAGGGGCGCAAATTTTCCGAACTGGCCAGCGCGCTCGATCAAAAGGGTTCAACATTGGCGGCGGTCGATGCCGCGCAGAAATTGGCCGAATGGCGAAAGGATGTGGTGCGTGACATTGGATGAATTGCAGGCGCTGACCGGCGCTATAAAAACAGAAGTGGCCAAGGCGGTTGTCGGCATGGATGCCATCATCGAACGCTTGCTGGTGACGGTGCTGGCCGGGGGGCACGCGCTGCTCGAAGGGCCGCCGGGAACCGCCAAAACCCTGTTGGTACAAAGCCTTGCGCGCGCCATCGGCCTCGACTTCGGGCGGATTCAATTCACCCCCGATTTGATGCCCGGCGATATATTGGGCAGCAATTTGTTCAATTTCCAGACGTCGAGCTTTACCTTGACGCGCGGGCCGATTTTTACCGAATTGCTGCTCGCCGATGAATTGAACCGCACCCCGCCCAAGACGCAGGCCGCGTTGCTGGAGGCGATGCAGGAACGGCGCGTAACGCTCGATGGTGAAAGCCATTTGCTTTCCGACCGCTTCACGGTGATTGCAACGCAAAACCCGATTGAAAGCCAGGGCGTCTACCCCTTGCCGGAGGCGCAGCTCGACCGTTTCCTGTTCAAATTGTCGGTGCCCTACCCCGATGCAGCAGCTGAATTGCGCATCGTCACCGGCCATGGCGTGCGTTTCACCCGTATCGACCCTGACTCTCTGGGGGTGGCAAAGGTTGCGGATGCGCCGCGTCTCGCCGCCGCCATAGAGGTGGCCGCCGGGGTCAAAATGGCCGATCCCATTGCGCAATATATCGTCACGCTGATTCGTTCGACGCGCGAAAGCCCGGACTTGGCGGTCGGGGCAAGCCCGCGTGCCGCCGCATTGATGGCGCGGGCAGCGGCAGCGACGGCGGCGCTGGCGGGACGCGATTATGTCATCCCCGATGATGTGCAGGCCATCGCCTTTGACCTGTTGCGCCACCGGCTGCTGCTGTCGCCGAGCGCGGAAATCGACGGGCGCAGCGTGGACAATATCGTCCGCGATCTTATCGACGCGGTCGAAGCCCCGCGCTGATGGCCCCGACGCCGCGCGCCATTTTGCTGATTGCGCTGGGTGCGCCGATGGCGTTGGCGGCAGCGATTTGGCGCGCCGATTTATGGGTGATCGCCGCCATTTGGGTCGGTCTGATGATCGCGTTGATGGTGTTTGACATGTTTCGCGCACCGCCGATTGCCCGCGCTCTATTGGCACTCGACGCGCCATCGGCGGTGGGGGTTGGCGACCCATTATTGCTGGCCGTGCGGGTGGCAACAGGGGGTCGCGGGCGGCCGCGCGATGCGCGTTTAGCCTTGGCGCTGGATGCAAATTTGGCGTCTGGCGGGCGGATCGATCAGCAATTGCGGCTTGCCGATGATGGCGGCTTGGTGGCGAACATCGCCATCAGCGCGCTCAGGCGCGGTATGGCGCGCATCCACGCCGCATGGGTCGGTTGGCAGGGGCCGATGGGGTTGGTGCGGATGCAGCGGCGGATTTCGCTCGACATGTCAGTGTCGGTTGTGCCCTCCATTCGCGCGGTCGAACAATTTGCCATCCCGCTTTTCACGCGCGAGGCGCAGGTCGGTCAGCGCCTAACCGCCCGCATGGGGGAGGGGAGCGAATTTGATACGCTGGTGCGTTTTCAGCCGGGGTTTGACCGCCGCGCCATAGATTGGAAACAATCGGCGCGGCATAATGATATTTACGCCAAACAATTTGAAAGCGAACGCGACAACCGCATCCTGCTGATCATCGACCGTGGCCGGATGATGAGCGGGCCGGTCGCCACCCCCGACGGCGCGCGCGAAGCACGGCTCGACCGCGCGGTGTCGGCGGCGCTGGCGCTCGGCTATGTCGCGCTCCGGATGGAAGATCGCGTCTCCATCGCCACCATCGCCGGACGACCATGGGTTGGCACACGCGAATATGCGCGCGCGCGCGATTTTGCGGCGCTGCGCCGCGCGGTGGCTGACATCGACTATGCGGCAGAGGAAACGAACTTCACCCTGGGGCTGGCAGCCATATCGGCCAAGCTGAAACGCCGCGCGATGTTGGTCATCTTCACCGAATTTGCCGATGCGGCCAGCGCGGAATTGATGTTGCGTGCGGCAGAGCGGTTGACCCGCCGCCATTTGCTGCTGTTCGTCCTTGCAACCGACAGTGAACTGGAAGGGATCGCCGCCGCCCCGGTGGGCGATGCAGACGCCCTCTCCCAAGCGATTGTCGCGGCGGATTTGCTGCGTGACCGGCGGCTGGTTGCCGCGCGGCTGCGCCAAATGGGTGCATTGGTCATCGAAGCACCCTTTCACCAATTGAGCGGCGCGCTGCTCGACACCTATATCCGCGCCAAGCGCAAGGGGTTGGTGTGATGGGGGAAATTACTTACTCCACCGCCGCCTTCCGTCAGGAGCATGAGGGGGAGTGGCAGCAATTCGAAGCGCTGTGCAATCGGCTCGAAGGTTGGGCATTTCGCCGGATCAGCGATGAAGAATTATTGGCGCTGCCCCGCCTCTATCGCGCCACCTTGTCCTCGCTATCGATTGCGCGTGCGACCAGCCTCGATGCGGCGCTAATCGACTATCTCGAAGGGTTGGCGACGCGCGGCTATTTCCTGATTTATGGCGTGCGCGAATCGCGTCGTGCCCGGCTCGCCGCCTTTTTCCGCAACGACTGGCCAGCGGCGGTAAAGGGACTATGGCGCGAATCGCTGATCGTCTTTGCGGTACTCGCGCTTGGCATCGCGCTCAGTTGGTGGCTCGTCGCATCGGACGCCAATTGGTATCATGCGCTGATGCCAGAGGGGATGGTGCAGGGGCGCGGGCCAGATGCGAGCGCGGCTGAATTGCGCCGCACCATTTTCGGCACAGCGCCAGAAGATCGCGACGGCTTACATTTTTTTGCGACCTTTTTGTTCACCAATAATGCTAGCGTGGCGATCAACGCCTTTGCATTGGGCTTTGCCTTTGGGGTGCCCACCCTCCTCCTTATTTTTTATCAGGGGCTGTCAACCGGCCCGATGCTCTATGTTTTTGCCCAGGCGGGGCTGCTAACCGATTTTGTCGGCTGGCTGTCGATCCACGGCACGACCGAAATTTTCGCAATCATCATCGCCGGTGCGGCGGGACTGCGCATCGGCACCGGTTTTGCCTTTCCCGGTGCGCAGAGTCGGATGGTCGCAGCGGCGCAGGCTGGGCGCGAAAGCGGCGCGGCGATGATCGGCGTCCTGTTGATGCTAGCGCTCGCCGGGCTGCTCGAAGGGTTCGCCCGCCAATTGGTGCAACAAACCGCGCTTAGATATGCGATTGGCGGCACCTTGCTGTTATTCTGGTGCAGCTATTTCTATCTGCCGCGTCGCCGGGTCGGGGCCGCATGACCAGCGCGGGGGCAGCCTATGCGCGGCGGCGTGATGCGATGGTGCGTCAGGTTGTGACGCCAGAGGGGGTGGATCTGCGCCTAGAAATCGGTTCGGCGGGTGCGCGGCTGGCGGCCTTGCTGATCGATTTTTTCCTGCAGTCGCTCGTCATCCTTGGCTTTGTCATAATTTTTGGCTTTGCTGGCCTGAATAGCGATGGTGCCGCACGCGATGTCGCAGGGGTCGGCATCATGCTGGGCATCTTCCTCCTCACCAATTTCTGGTTCATTGGCTTTGAATTGGGGCCGCGCGCGGCAACCCCGGGCAAGCGGCTGCTCGGCCTGCGCGTTGTGGCGCGCGACGGCGGGCAATTGTCGGTGGCATCGGTGGTGGCGCGCAATTTCGTACGCCAGCTGGAAATATTGCTGCCAGCGCAATTTATCATGAACGGCATGGGCGATGCGCTGGGGGCCGCGACCGCACTATTGGGGCTGGTCTGGACATTGGGGCTGGGCTGTTTCCTGCTGTTCAACAAGGACCGGATGCGGCTGGGGGATTTGATTGCCGGCACCTGGGTCGTGCAGGCAAAGCGCCGCCGCATCGCGCGCGAAATCAACGAAAATGTGTTGGAAGAACCGGCCGATGGCCCCGTCTTCACCAACGCTGAACTGGCAGTATATGGGGTATTTGAATTGCAGGAACTGGAACGGGTGATCCGCACCGGTGATCTGCCGCGCAAGATATTGGTTGCCGACACCATCCGCGCAAAATTGGGCCGCCCGCTGGCAGAGGATGATATGCTTTTCCTTGTCAGCTTTTATCGACAGCTTAAGGCGAAACAGGAACGCGACCTGTTGTTCGGCAAACGCCGGGCAGATAAAAATTCGGAACTGCAATGACTTATACAGAAAATGCCGCCGCCGCCGCGCTAAGTGTCAGTGCGGCAATGGCATCGCGCCGTTCGATCCGCGCCTTTCAGGATACGCCGGTCGAACCCGCCTTGCTGCGTGAGATTATGGCCAAGGCGCAGCGCGCGCCATCGGGCGGCAATGTCCAGCCATGGCATGTCGCGGTGGTGACCGGTGATGCGCTCGGCAATGTCATCACTGCGGTGCAACAGGCGATGATGGCGGGTGGCGGCATCGCGGATGGTGAATATGTCATCTATCCGCCGGGCCTGCCCGAACCCTATATGGCGCGGCGGTATGGCGTGGCGCATGCCATGTATGATGCTATGGGCATCGAACGCAGCGACCGGATGGCGCGCAACATGGCGATGGCGCAGAATTTTACCGGCTTTGGTGCGCCGGTGGTCGCCTTTGTTCATTGCCCGCGCTTCATGGGGCCGCCGCAATGGGCCGACATTGGCATTTATCTGCAAAGCCTGATGCTATTGCTGCGCGAAGCCGGGCTCGACAGCTGTCCGCAGGAAGCATGGTCGATTTACGGCAAACAGGTGCGCGATGCGTTGGCAATCGGGGATGACCATATCCTCTATGCCGGACTGGCCATCGGCTGGCGCGATGCAGCAGCGCCGGTCAACAATTTTGCCGTCGACCGCGCCCCGCTCGACGAAGTGGTGGCTTGGCACGGTTTTGATGCGGGATAGCGGGCGGGTTAGGGTTTAATCTCCACCACCAGCTTACCCGCCGCCTTGCGATCGCCCAGCGCGGCGATCGCCTCCCCCCCCCGTTCTAGCGGATAGGTGGCGGTGATGCGCGGCTGGATTTTGCCCGCCGCCCACCAGTCGAATAATTGGCTGATATGGGCGCGGTTCCCCTCTGGATCGCGCGCGGCAAATGCGCCCCAGAACACGCCGCAAACGTCGCAGCTTTTGAGGAGGGTGAGGTTGAGCGCCAATTTGGGAATGCCAGCGGGGAAACCGACGACCAGAAACCGCCCCTCCCACGCGATCGAACGCAGTGCGGGTTCGGCATAGTCACCGCCCACCGCATCATAAATAACATCCGCCCCCTTGGGGCCGACTGCTGCCTTAAATTGTTCGGCGAGCGCCTTGGACGCGTCCTTGTCAAAGGGTTGCTGGGGATAGATGATGCAATCATCCGCGCCCGCCGCGCGCACCAGATCGGCCTTCTCCACGCTCGACACCGCGCCGATAACGCGCGCGCCCATCGCCTTGCCAATTTCCACCGCGGCTAGGCCAACCCCGCCCGCAGCGCCAAGCACCAGCAATGTTTCACCCGCTTGCAGCCGCCCCCTGTCCTTGAGCGCGTGGATAGAGGTGCCATAGGTCATCAAGAGGCTCGCCCCCTCGGCAAAGCTGCGCGTCGCGGGCAGGGCATAGGCATTGGCAGCGCGCACCGCCACCTGCTGTGCCAGCCCGCCATTGCCGCAGGCGGCGATCACCCGGTCACCCACCGCAAAGCCGCTGATACCTGCGCCCACCGCACGCACCACGCCTGCCACTTCGCCGCCCGGTGCAAAGGGGCGTTCGGGACGGAATTGATATTTATCGACGATGATCAGCGTATCGGGAAAGTTGATCGAACAGGCGTGGACACCGACCAATAACTGCCCCTCGCCCGCCACCGGGTCGGGCAATTCACCCAGAACAAGGGTTTCGGGCCCGCCGCATGCCGTGCTGATCAACGCCTTCATAAACCCATCCTCCCGCCAATATCGCAACTATGCCATTGTTTCCGCCGCCATGAATCGGCAGGTCGTGGCAATATTTCTAAAGAGCGGTATGGAAAGCGCAAGCACCAGAGACTTATGCTTGGATATTATCCTTGAGCCGGCACCAGCCAGGGGGCGGTTTGGGCTTGGCGGGCTTCGTGCACGGCAATCGCGCCGTCCTCTGCCAGCGTGAGCGCGATTTCATCCAGCCCCCGCATCAGGCACATTTTGCGAAACGGGTCGATGGCAAAGGCGAAACGATCCTGCCGATCACTAGTGACGACCTGATTCTCAAGGTCGATGGTGATGGTGGCACCATCGGCCGCCACCGCCATCAGCCGCGCAATATCCTGCTCGGAGAGCGTGACGGCGAGCACGCCATTTTTGAACGCATTGCCCGAAAAAATGTCGGAAAAACTGGGTGCGATCACCGCCTGCAACCCCATGTCGAGCATCGCCCATGCGGCATGTTCGCGGCTGGAGCCACAGCCGAAATTATCCCCCGCCAGCAATATCGGCGCACCCTGATTTTCGGGCGCGTCTAAAATATTGCCGGGCACGGCGCGCACGCTTTCAAACGCCCCCCGGCCCAGTCCGTCGCGGCTGATTGTTTTCAACCATTTGGCCGGGATGATGATGTCGGTGTCGATATTTTTGGCGCCCCAAGGGATGGCGCGGCCTGAAATCATGCGCGTCGCTTGCATAGCCTGTCCTTATTGCGCTGCGGCGGGAAAGGCGGGCAATTTACCGACATCGCCTGCTTCATGCTGGATGATGACCGTCGCGCGCAAATTGCGCGCCAGTGCCTTGAAGCGGTCGAACGAGGCGAGCGTATCGGCGCGGTCGGCGTTGAAAATCGGCACGCCATTCTGGTCATAATTCTCCTGAAAATGGGCAAGGTCGCCGGTCAGCAACACCGGCCCCATCGCCGCCAGCCGCACCAGCAAGCTGTGGTGGCCGCTGGTATGCCCCGGCATGTTGAGCATCACCACGCTGCCATCACCGAAAATATCGCGGTCGCCCGCAACCGGATCGACATTGCCACCGCCTGTCAGCCAATGGGCAAAGGGGGCGTTTTCTTCATTGGCCAAGCCTTCGCTGCGGATGTCGTTCCAGTCGCCCGCCCCGATCAGCAGTCGCGCGTTGGGAAAATCACCGATCTGGCCGATATGGTCAAAATGGCGGTGGCTGATCGCAATGATCGAAATCTGGTCGGGGCGCACGCCGAGCCGCGCCAGTTGGTCGCTGATGCTGATGGTCATGGCGGGCACCATCGGTTCGCCCTGTTCGCGCACCGCGCCGATCAGGCTGGCGGGCAGCCCCGTGTCCCACAGCATATATGTATCGCCATGGCGGATGAGGTAACAGCTATCGACCAATTGCCGTTGCGCGCCGAGGAAAGCATCTGTATCCGAAAATAGGTTGAGGTCGTTGACCATGATCGTGCCGCAGTCGAGCCGGGTCAGCGTCAGGGTCGCAGGGGTTGCAGGCGCGCTCGACTGCGCCTTGGCACAGCCCGCGGCGGCGAGGCTGAGCGCCAGTGCGGATATGGCCATGAACAAATGCTTGCCGGTCTTCATCTTTGCCACTCCCTTTGCCCCCACTTAGAGATATTCACGCACATCGGCTAATCTGCCACGCACCGCCGCTGCCGCCGCCATGGCGGGGGAGAGGAGGTGGGTTCGGCTACCCGGCCCTTGCCGCCCGACGAAATTGCGGTTGGAGGTGGAAGCACAGCGTTCCCCCGTCGGCACCTTGTCCGGGTTCATGCCCAGGCACGCCGAACAGCCCGGTTCGCGCCATTCAAATCCGGCATCGGTGAATATGCGATCCAGCCCCTCTGCCTCCGCCTGCGCTTTGACGAGGCCGGAGCCGGGCACGACGATCGCCCAGCGGACATTTGCCGCCTTGCGCCGTCCGCGCAAAATGGCGGCGGCGGCGCGCAAATCCTCTATCCGGCTGTTGGTGCAGCTGCCGATGAAGATATTTTCAATCGCAATATCCTGCATCGCGGTGCCCGCTTCCAACCCCATATAGGCGAGGCTGGCGCGCGCCGCATCCTGCTTGGCCGGGTCGGCAAAGCTTTCAGGTGCGGGCACATGGCCGGTGATCGACACGACATCCTCAGGGCTGGTGCCCCAGGTGACACTGGGCGCAATGTCGGGGGCATTGATTTCGACGCGCCGGTCAAAAACTGCGTCGGCATCGGTCGGCAGGCTTTGCCAATGGCGCAGCGCCGCGTCCCAATCTGTGCCCTTGGGGGCCATCGGCCGCCCCTGCAGATAGGTAAAGGTGACGGCATCGGGGGCGATCAGTCCGGCGCGCGCGCCCCCCTCTATCGCCATGTTGGATATCGTCAGCCGCTCCTCCATCCCCATGCTTCGGATAGTTGAACCCATAAATTCAATGACATGGCCAGTGCCGCCAGCGGTGCCAATCCGACCGATGATGTGGAGGATGACATCCTTGGCCGTAACGCCGGGGGCCAGTGCACCCTCCACCACCACCGCCATGGCTTTGGACGGGGCAAGCCACAATGTCTGGGTGGCAAGCACATGTTCAACCTCGCTCGTCCCGATACCAAAGGCGAGCGCGCCCAATGCCCCGTGCGCGGCAGTGTGCGAATCGCCGCAAACCAACGTTGTGCCGGGAAGCGTAAAGCCTTGTTCGGGGCCGACGACATGGACGATGCCCTGCCGCACATCATGCGCACCGATATAGGGCACGCCAAAGGCGCGAACATTCGCCTCCAGCGCGGCGAGCTGCGCAGCGCTTTCGGCATCGGCAATGGGGATGGGCTGACCCGCCGCATCGAGCCGCGCTGTCGTCGGCAGATTATGGTCGGGCACGGCAAGCGTCAGGTCGGGGCGGCGCACCTGTCGACCATTTGCGGCAAGGCCGGCAAAGGCTTGTGGGCTGGTGACTTCATGGACGAGATGGCGGTCGATGAAAATCAGGCAGGTGCCATCTTCGCGGCGCGCAACGACGTGCGCATCCCAGATTTTTTCATATAATGTGCGGGGTTTGGGCATGATGCCTAGCGCCTATAAAGGCGGGGCGGGGATGACAAGGGCAGAAGCGCAGTTTTTTGCCGTCAACACCATGGGTCGCGCGGACCGCCCGAATATCGCCGCGCCAGCCCCTCGCGCACCAAAATCATGCCCAGACTTTGGCCACCGCGCGTCAGCACCGCCAACCGTCGGCCATAACGGTCGTGGCTGCGGCCATTGGCGGCGGGGGCGAGTGCGATTGGCCCCGCGTTGAGCAGGTTTTGCAGCCGTGCGGTTGCCCGGTCGCCCAATTGCTGTTCATAGGGGCAGCGCGCCTGATGGGTTTCGGGCGTATCAATGTCGGCAAGGCGGATTTTTTCGCCATCCATCCAGATAGTATCGCCATCGACGACGCAATTGCGCCCGCCACCGGTATGACAGCGGGCGAAATAATGCCGCTGTGTCCCGTCCCCGCCGGGTTCGGCCGCGGGCCGCATATTTTGGCGCGCATGGTGGGCGGGCCGGGGGCTGGCAATATGTTGCGGCTGTGGTGCGGGCGCGCTGGCATGGCGCCCCAAGAAATAGCCAGCCAGCAGCCCCAGAATGACCGCCAGCAGCAGCGTCAGCAAGATATTCCGCACGCTACGCACCGTCGATGACGTCGAACAGCGCAGCGATGGCGGTGCATTCTGCCGCGCTGAGTGCGGGATGCCAGACATCGAATATCAAGACGATACGCTCGTTCAGCGCATGGTTCCACGCAGCATGTTCGATCGAATCATCAAAAATCAGCAACTCACCAAAGCACCATGTGCGCGTCTGATTGCCGACGCGCAACGCGCCATCGCCCGGTACGATCAGCGGCAAATGGCAAATCAGCCGCCCGTTGATCATCCCGTGATGCGCGGGGATTTGCGCGCCGGGGGCGAGGCGGGAGAACATGATCGTCGGCGCGCGGCTCGATATCCGGCACAGCGGCAGCGCTGCCATTGCCGCCAGTGTTGCGGGAAAGCGCGCCGCAAGTTCGGCTATCGGCTGGCCATTTTCGGTGAGGTGGAGCGCGCTCCAATCCGCATTGCCAGCCATGCCGTGAAAATCGCGGTTGGGCCGGTCGCTCGCCGGCTGCAGATAGGGGGTGAAAATATCGCCCGCAGCCAATGCCGCGTGCAGTTCATCGCGGATGGCTGGTGCCGCTGCTTCGACCGCCGCCGCCCATTCAAATTCATCACGCTCGTAAAATGTGCGCTGCGGCAGGCCGGGAAAATAATAAGCGCTGGGCCGCTGTAATTGGATCTGCGCCTTGCCTGCGAGCAGGTCGAGCGATTCGGCAAAGGCGGAGGATACGGCATCTATCCCGCGAGCATGGAGCCCGGCGCGCAGCGCATCGTCAAACTGCGCCTCCAACTCGGCCAGCGCATCGCGTTGGCGTGCCACCTCTGCCTGCAGCGCATCGGGCATATTTTGAAAGCCTGCCGCCTGGCGCAAGCCATCGCGGTACCAACTCGCCGCCACGCGCGCGTCCCCGGCGGCACGGCGGGCATCCCCCTTCCACCCCCAGGCGCGGATGGCGCGCGGTTCATGCGCGACGAGATGGTCGGCCGCTCCCTCCAGCCCCGCCATGTCGCCTGCGAGCCGGCAAGCCTCTGCCAAGAGCATCCACAATTGCGCATGGCCGGGGTGGTTTTCGGCAATCGGGCGCACCAGATCGCGCGCGCGCGCGCCGTCACCCGCCTGTAACGCCCCGGCTGCGGCATTTACCTGTTGCTCGATCGCCGCCCTATCCACGTCAGGTGATATAATGTGCGCTGGTTTTCGCCGCGACATTGTCGGCGCTGACCCCGTCGGCCAGTTCGATCAGTTTGAACGGGCTTTGGTGGTCGGCGCGATGAAAAACGCATAAATCGGTGATGATCATATCGACGACATTTTTGCCGGTCAGCGGCAAGGTGCAAGCGGGGATGAACTTGGGGCTGCCATCCTTGGCGCAATGTTCCATCACGACGATGATTTTCTTGACGCCTGCGACCAGATCCATCGCGCCGCCCATCCCCTTGATCATCTTGCCGGGCACCATCCAATTGGCGATATCGCCATTTTCGGCAACCTCCATCGCGCCAAGCACGGTAAGGTCGATATGCCCGCCACGGATCATCGCAAAGCTGGCCGCGCTGTCGAAATAGGCGCTTTGCGGCAATTCGCTGATCGTCTGTTTGCCCGCGTTGATCAGGTCTGGGTCGATTTCATCTTCAAAGGGAAAGGGGCCGATGCCCAGCATGCCATTTTCGCTTTGCAGCGTTACCTCGACCCCCTGCGGTATATGGTTGGCAACCAAAGTCGGGATGCCGATACCCAGATTGACATAATAGCCATCTTGCAATTCCTTGGCAGCGCGGGCGGCCATTTGGTCACGGGTCCAGGGCATGTTCATCCTCTTTATTGCTGAAATGGAGAAAGGTCGGGCAGGGGCAGCAGAAACCAGCCATTGCCCCAATTGGCATCGATGGCGAGCGGACTGTCCGGGTCGCGCAAATAGGCATAGGCTTCGTCCGCATCGGCGCGGGTGTCGCCAACCAGCGCCAACACGCAATGGCTTTGCGCAATGCCATGGCGCAACAATTGCTTGCGTTCAAATCCGGGGCGAGTGGTGACGATGCTATCGGCATGATCGGGGTCGATGCCCGCCGCCGCCAGCGCATCACCAATGGTTGCGGTGGCAGATTCGCCACGGTCGCTGACCCAGAAAATGACGACGTTCACCGCGCGGATTGCTGCGGTCAATTGGCGCAAATCGGCAAGGTCTCCGGGCACCGCGCTTCCCCGGTCCGCATCGAAAATGACGGCAGCGGGCCGCTCGCCACATGGTGCATAGGCCGGTTCGGCGAGGCTCAGCGGGTCCGCAAGGACGAGGCTGAGCACTGGCGCACCCCCCGCCACCAGCGCGGCGCGATCCCGCACATGCGCGATGATTGCGGCGCTGTCGCTATTGGCCGCGGGGTTGGTTGCTGGCGGCTCCGCAGGTGGCGTTGTAACCGCCGGAGGCTGCGCCTCTTCGGGAACCGGGTCTGGCGTTGGTGCGGGCTGCGCTTGTGCGCTTATCGGCGAAGCTGGGGTTGTGGCAGGTGCCGCTTCGGCATCATCGCCCGCGACCCCCTGTCGCGCGATGGTGCCTGCCGCAATGACCGGCAGCACCGCCGCAACACAGCCCGTGAGCAGCGGTGTCAGGCAGAGGGTAAGGGCGAGCCTGCGGTGCATCACGCCGCTTCGCGCGTCCTGACCGTACGAAACTCAATCTTCTTGTCATATGGCGCGCCGATAATCATCCGCTGCACATAAATGCCGGGCAGGTGGATGGCGTCGGGGTTCAGCGCGCCAACGGGCACCACCTCCTCCACCTCGACCACGCAGATTTTGCCGCAGGTGGCGGCGGGCATGTTAAAATTGCGCGCGGTCTTGCGAAAAATCAGATTTCCGCTTTCGTCCGCCTTCCATGCCTTGACGATCGACAGGTCGGCAAAAATCCCCTGTTCCAAAATATAATCCTGTCCATGGAAGCTTTTGACTTCCTTGCCCTTGGCAACTTCGGTGCCAACGCCGGTACGGGTGTAAAAGCCGGGGATGCCCGCGCCGCCCGCGCGCATGCGTTCGGCCAATGTCCCCTGCGGGCAAAACTCCACCTCCAGCTCGCCAGCCAGATATTGGCGTTCAAATTCCTTATTTTCCCCTACGTAGGAGGAGATCATTTTTTTAATCTGCCGGCTGCGCAGCAATTTACCCAGCCCTTCATTGTCGATGCCCGCATTATTCGATGCGACCGTCAGCCCCTTTGCCCCCGATGCGACGATGGCGTCGATCAGCCGTTCGGGGATACCGCACAGGCCAAATCCGCCCGCCGCAATCAACATATCGTCGCGGATAACGCCGTCGAGCGCGGCGCGGGCATCGGGGAAGAGTTTTTTCATAGGGGGATCCTTTTCGCGATATGGCTAGTCTTTAGGCCCAGTGCCGAGCAATTTCCACAGCGCTTCGAGCGCGGCATCCGCATCGCCCACTTTGATCGCCGCCATGCCCAATTGCGCCGCGCCTTTGCAATTCACCCCCAGATCATCGAGGTAGATACACTGCGCGGGCGCAATGCCGAGCGCCTCCGCCGCCATCTGATAAATGCGCGCATCGGGTTTGCGGATGCCAAGCTTGCTCGATTCGAACAGCACATCAAAGCGCGCCAAAATATCGCTGATTTCTGCGGACTTTGTTGCATCGCGCGCCATGCCCGTGCCGACACCGGCAGGCACATTATTGGTGATGCAGCCAATGGCGATGCCCGCTGCCTTCAGCCAGTCGAGCGCGGCGACCATTTGTGGCCGCACCGCACCCGACAGGCAGGCGATGACCGATGCGCCGTCGAGGTTTACCCTATGGGCGTGCGCCTCGGCGGCAAATTCGCGGTCAAAGGTGGCGGCGTCGATTTCTGCCCGTTCAAAGCGCGCCCATGCATTATTATCGGCATTGGTGGCGTTGATCCGGCGGATGATGTCGCGCGGCAGGCCGCGCGCCGACTCCAGCGCGTTGAACGCAACAAAGGGGGAGGCGGTGATGACCCCGCCAAAATCCCACAGCACCGCGCGATAGGGGGATGGATCAGCCATATTGCAGTCGCAAGCCCGGTCGCGGCCAATCGATCGCCGCCAGTCGCCCGGTGCCGGACAAAGTGACAAAGGCGGTTTGCATATCTGCCCCGCCCCAGCAGATGTTGGTGGTGAAAATATCATCGGTGCCGACGAAATCGACCAATTCGCCTGCTGGGGAAATGACACTGATGCCGCATTCGCCAATCGTCGCGACGCAGATATTGCCGCCTGCTTCCACCCCCAGCGAATCAAAGAATTTATAGCCGGCGGGGCGATAAAGGGGGATGCCGGGGCCGCCCGGGCCTGCGGCGCCGTCCACCTTGCCCGGTGCGATGATGTTAAACGCGGTCAGGCGGCAAGTATATGTTTCGGCGGCATATAATGTCTTGCCGTCGGGGGACAGGCCGATGCCATTGGGGTTGTAACTGGGGAAGATAACTTCCTCCATAAAACTGCCGTCCGCCTTGGCATAGAAAATGCCAACTATGTCATGACAGCGCTTGGCATAATCGACCTTGCCATGGTCGGTGAACCAAAAGCCGCCATGGCCATCGAACACAATGTCGTTGGGGCCGCGTAGCGTGCAGCCGAAATCCCCCGATTTATAGAGAGTTTCAACCGCCCCTGTGGCAATGTCGATGCGTTCGATCCGCCCACCCGAATAATCATCGGCGATGCCATGGGGGGCCAGCATGCCGTTGCTTTCGACATAGTTGAAACCGCCATTATTACAGCAATATAGCTTGCCTTCCGGCCCGATGGCGAGGCCATTTGGCCCGCCGCCCGGGGTGGCGATGATCTGTTTCTGTCCGTCGGGGGTGACGCGGGTGATGCGTCCTGCCTCTATCTCGGTCAGGATGATGCTGCCGTCAGCCATCGCCACCGGCCCTTCTGGAAAACGCAGTCCCTCTGCCAAAATACGCATATTTGCCATCGCACCCTCCGCTGCTTTGCCTCTTGTCCCGATTGGGCTTAAGAGGTTGGCCAGCGTCCGACAAGCGCGCAGCGGCGAAAATGAAACAGGAAAGAAAACAAGGGCATGCAGGATTATTCGGCTGATCTGAAACTGTTCATTGATGGCGCATGGCAGGGGGGTGAGGGCCGCGATTGCCTGTCCGTCCATAACCCCGCCACGGCAGAGACCATCGCTGCCCTGCCCAAGGCGAGCGGGGCGGACATTGACCTTGCCCTTGCCAGCGCCGCGCGCGGCTTTTCCGCATGGCGCGCCACATCGGTCGATGCGCGGGCGGATATATTGCGCCGCACCGCCAGCTTGCTGCGCGAACGGGTGGAACCCATTGCCACCATGCTCACCATCGAACAGGGCAAGCCGATTGCCGAAGCCAAGGGGGAGGTTGCGGGCGCGGCACAATTATTCGACTGGTGCGCAGAGGATGCACGCCGTCAATATGGCCGCACCTTGGTGCGCCCCAGCGGGCAAAGGTCGATGGTGCTGCAACAGCCCGTCGGGCCGGTGGCGATTTTCACGCCGTGGAACTTTCCGCTCTACCTCATGGCCAAGAAAATGTCGGCGGCGCTGGCGGTTGGCTGTTCGGTGATTGCCAAACCGGCGGAGGAAACCCCGGCCTGCACCGCCGCCCTGATGCAATGTCTGGTCGATGCCGGACTGCCCGGTGATGTTGCGCAATTGCTCTATGGTGACCCGGCGTTGATTTCATCGCGCCTCATTGCATCGCCCGTCATCCGCAAGATCAGTTTTACCGGCTCAACCGCTGTGGGCGCGCATTTGATGCGGCTGTGCGCGGACAGCGTCACCCCATCGACGATGGAATTGGGCGGTCATGCGCCGGTGCTGGTCTTTGCCGATTGCGATCTCGACCGGGTGCTCGACATGGCGGTGCCACAGAAGTTCCGCAACGCGGGGCAGGTTTGCGTATCGCCCACGCGTTTCTTTGTCGAAGCGCCGATCCATGATGCCTTTGTCGCGGGTTTTGCAGCGCGTATGGCCAAATTGCGCGTCGGCAATGGTTTGGACAGCGACACGAACATGGGCCCGCTCGCCAATGCGCGCCGTCCGCAGGCGGTGGCCGCGCTGGTGGCGGACGCACTGGCCAAGGGGGCGGAACTGGTCGCGGGTGGAGAGGCGCGCGAAGGCGCGGGCAATTATTTCGACCCCAGCCTGATCGCCAATGTCCCCGATGATGCTGATGTGATGCAGGTTGAACCCTTTGGCCCGCTCGCCCTCACGCGGAGTTTTGCGGATATGGACGAAGCGATTGCGTTGGCCAATGCGACGCCATTTGGCCTCGCCGCCTTTGCCTTTACCGAAAATGGCCGCCGCGCCAATCTGGTCGCCGACGCGCTCGACGCGGGGATGGTCGGGGTCAACAGCTTTACCATTTCGGGCGCCGACACCCCCTTTGGCGGGGTCAAACAATCCGGCTTCGGCAGTGAGGGCGGGCCGGAGGGCCTCTCCAATTATTGCGTGACCAAGGCGGTGCACCTCGCCTGATGCGGCCATTGGCGCGCCACATCTGGAATATCGTCGGGGTCGCCGCGCTGGCGCTCGGCACCATCGGCATTGCGCTGCCTTTGTTGCCGACCGTTCCCTTTTACATATTGGCGGCATTTTGTTTTGCGCGCGGCAATCGCGCGTGGGAAGCAAAATTGCTCAGCCATCCGCGCTTTGGCCCGCCGATTCGTGCGTGGCGGGAAAGGGGCGCAATTGCGCGGCGCGGCAAGTGGGCGGCGACCATCGCCTTTGCGCTGTCGATTGGCCTTGGTGTGCTGACGCTGCGCATGCCATGGGTGCTGCTGCCCCCCGCCACCGCGCTGATTTCGCTTGGCTGGCTGTGGACCCGCCCCGAAGGCTGATTGTCGCGCCAGCCAGCCTGCGCTAGAGCAAGGCGCATGACTAGCTATCCCCAGCGCACCGGCGCCCAAATCCTTGTCGATCAACTTTTGCTGCAAGCGTGCGACCGCATTTTCACCGTGCCGGGCGAAAGCTTTTTGTCGGTGCTCGACGTGCTGCGTGACACACCTGCCATCGACACCATCGTCTGCCGTCAGGAAGGGGGCGTCGGCTTTATGGCGGCGGCGGATGGCAATATGACCGGGCGGCCCGGCATCGCCTTTGTCACGCGCGGGCCGGGCGCGACCAATGCCAGCATCGGCGTCCATGTCGCGATGCAGGACAGTCTGCCGATGATATTGTTCATCGGTGATGTGGACCGCGACATGCGCGACCGCGAAGGTTTTCAAGAGGTTGATTTTCAAGCGATGTTCGCGCCGCTCGCAAAATGGGCGGCACGCATCGACAATGCAGCGCGCATCCCCGAATATATCGCCCGCGCCTATGCAACCGCCATGGCGGGGCGGCCGGGGCCGGTGGTGATTGCGCTGCCAGAAGATATGTTGCGCGATCTGGCATCGGTGGCCGACCGCCCACGCGTTGAAGCCCCCGAACAAGACCCGGATGCAGCGGCGATGGGCGTTTTCATGGAATTGCTGGCCAATGCATCATCGCCCGTCGCGATCATCGGCGGGGCCGGCTGGAACGCGGGAGCGGCACATTATTGGGCGGAATTTGCAACGCGCGTCGGCCTGCCCACCGCTGCGGCATTCCGGCGGCAGGATGCCATCGACAATCAATGCCCGGTCTATGCTGGCAATTTGGGCTATGGCCCCAACCCCAAATTGCTGGAACGCATCCGCGCGGCGGATTTGATTATCGCGGTCGGGGCGCGTTTGGGGGAGGCGACGACCGATGGCTATACGCTCATCACCCCCGACCATCCGGGCCAGACTTTGGTGCATGTCCACCCCGACCCCAATGAATTGAACCGCGTGTATCGCACCGACCTGCCGATCTGTGCCTATCCGCATGAATTTGCCGAAATGGCCGCGCTGTGGGAAAGTGATGTCATCGCCTTTGATGCAGGGGCTGCCGCACATGCCGAATGGCGCGAATGGCACCGGGTGGTGCCGTTCGACACCCCGCTTGACCTTGGCCAGTGCGTCGGGGCGATGGCGGCGCGGCTCCCCGCGGATACGATCATCTGCAACGGTGCGGGTAATTTTTCGGGTTGGTGGCATCGGCACTGGGCCTATGCCCCGATGGTGAGCCAGCTTGCCCCGACCGCAGGGGCAATGGGCTATGGCGTTCCGGCCGCCGTTGCCGCAGCACGGCGCAACCCCGGCAAAATGGTGGTCGCGCTGGCGGGGGATGGTGATTTTCTGATGAACGGTCAGGAATTGGCTACCGCTGTCCAATATGGGCTGGATATGCTGGTGCTGGTTATCGACAATGGCACTTACGGCACCATCCGCATGCATCAGGAACGCGAGTATCCCGCGCGCCCGTCGGCAACTGCGCTGCACAACCCTGATTTTGCGGCGCTCGCCCGTGCCTATGGCGGCTGGGCGGCGAGCGTCGATGCGACGGCGGATTTTGCACCCGCGCTCGATGCAGCGATGGCGCAAACGGGATTGCGCCTCCTCCACCTGCGGACCGACGTCGAACGTATCAGCGCGGGGACGACATTGAGCGCGCTGCGCAATCGTCCGCGCTGATTTTTTAGCGGGCTTTACGCCGCAGCTTCGTCGCTGCTTTCGACTTTCTTGACCGTGCGGCGACGCTTGGGCGCGGGCGCAATATCGGCGACATTGTCGACAACAGCTTCTGCGCTGTCCGCGCCGATGGCGGGCGGCAATACCGCCGCATCAATGCCCAGCGGGGCATCGCCATCTGGATCATGGCGCGCGCCATTGGTGCTGGCGCGGCGCGGACGGCGTTCGCTGCGGTCAAAATCGCGGCTATTTTCGCGGCCATTGCCCCTGGGTGTTTCGCGGAAATCGCCGCGCGGTTCCACATCAGCGGAGTCGCCATCACGCGGCGCACGATTGCCATCGCGGCGGTCAGTGCGATCCGAGCGGTCGTTGCGCGGTGTACGATTATCGCGGTTGCCATCGCGCGGACTGCGGCCTTCGCGGTTGCGCGGTGCCCGCCCGATCATGTCGATGGGGTCTAGGTCGGCCGCATCCTCCCCCTCATCGCCGTCCATCTCGATACCGTCAGCGCCATCATCACGCTCGTCGCGATCATCACGTTCTTCCCAACGCGCGCGCTGTTCCTCCTGCCGGGCGCGGGCATCGGACAGGACACGGAAATAATGGTCGGCAAATTGGAGGTAATATTCGGTCATCACCCGATCACCCGACAATTGCGCGTCGCGTGCCATATTGCGGTATTTTTCGAGCAATTGAGTCGCGTTGCCGCGCGCACGGTTGTCGATACGATTGCCACTGTCATGGTTGCCGCCGCGCGATGGCTGACGCTGATTATTACGGCCACGACGGCGACCGTTCTGACGGTTGTTCATCGACACATTTTTTCCTTAAAAAAATTCGCGTGGAAACATCGTCCTTTACGCAACATCTTAGCGCAGCCGGTGCAGCGCTCCATTTGCCAAGCGGCCGGATAGTCCGGCCCAAGCTTCTTCATCCGCAATGGGGTGCAGCTGACCCGCGAAAGCCCCAGAAACTGTGGGACGGCGCGTGGGGAGCCGCTGCGCCGCCCCCTCTAAGCCGCTTTTGCCCGAACGCAAGCAAAATCGTGCGGCTTATGGCAATAGGGGTGTCAGCAACAGCGCGCGGTCGCGCCCGGCAAGATCGGGCAATAACTGCCAGGCAAGGCCATGCGCCTGCGCGAGTCCGCTGACAGTTTCGCCCTGTTGCCAGCCAATTTCGACAATCGCCGCGCCGCCCGAATGAATGCGCGCTGCCAGCGTCGGCAACAGGGCGCGATAGGCATCGAGCCCGTCCTCGCCCGCATATAGCGCCAGCGCCGGTTCAAAATCGGCAACCGATTTGTCGATGACTTCGCTGGTGCCGATATAGGGCGGGTTGGCGAGGATGAGGTCGGCCGACCCGCCATCGCCCCAATCCCCCACTAGCCATTGCGCGCGCGATGCAAAACCGAGCCGTGCGGCATTGTCGCGCGCATAGGACAGCGCAACATCGCTTACATCCACGCCAATGCCGCTAGCAGTCGGCCACAGATGGAGCGCGCTCAGCAATAATGTCCCCGGCCCGGTTCCAAGGTCAAGGATGGTCGCGGGCGGATGACCGGCAAATTGGGTGCGCGCGGCGTCGATCAACACCTCACTGTCCGCACGGGGGATGAGCACACCCGGCCCGACGCGCAGCATCAGTCCGCCAAAGGGTGCTTCACCCAAAATATAGGCGATCGGTTCCCCGCCCGCGCGCCGTTCGACCAACGCGGCAAATTGGCCATTGGGTGCTGCGCGATCGAGTTCGAGCAGCAGGCGTTGCGGCGGCATATTCAGCGCGCGGGCGAGCAGCCATTGCGCCTCTGCCATCGGGTTTTCGGCTATGCCGCGCAGTTTTTGCGCTGCGATGGAAAGCGCGGCGCGTGCGCTGGTCACACGCCATCCATGGAGGCGAGGCGCTGCGCCTCATCCTCCGCCATCAGCGCCGCAACCATTTCGCCCAAATCCCCCTCCAATATCGCGGGCAGGCGGTGCAGCGTCAGGTTGATGCGGTGGTCGGTGACGCGCCCCTGGGGGAAATTATAGGTGCGGATGCGTTCGGAACGATCGCCCGACCCGACCATCGACTTGCGCGTCCCCGCGCGCTCGGCATGGAGCTTTTCGCGTTCATGGTCATAGAGCCGGGTGCGCAGCACCTGCATCGCCTTGGCGCGGTTCTTGTGCTGGCTGCGTTCATCCTGCTGTGTGACCACGATCCCGGTCGGCAAATGGGTGATGCGCACCGCGCTGTCGGTGGTGTTGACATGCTGTCCGCCCGCGCCGGAGGATCGGTAGATATCGACCTTCAAATCCTTGTCGGCAATATCCACATCCACCTCGCTCGCTTCGGGCAGCACGGCAACGGTTGCGGCGCTGGTGTGGATGCGTCCGCCTGCCTCCGTCACCGGCACGCGCTGCACCCGGTGGACGCCGCTTTCAAACTTAAGACGCGCAAAAACACCTGCGCCGACGATGCTGACAACCACTTCCTTATAGCCGCCGACGTCCGCAGGTGCAGACGAAACGATTTCGGTGCGCCAGCCCAGATTTTCGGCATAACGGCTGTACATGCGCAGCAAATCGCCCGCGAACAGCGCGCTTTCATCACCGCCAACGCCTGCCCGGATTTCGAGCATGGCGGAACGTTCGTCAGCAACATCGCGCGGCAATAAGGCAATGGCCAGCGCATGTTCGGCGCCGGGCAGCGCATCCTCGACCCGTTGCAAATCCTCCGCCGCCATTGCGCGCAATTCGGCATCGTCGAGCATCATTCGCAATTCGGTGATTTCGGCACGCAATTTGCGCACACTGGCAGCGGCGTTGGCGACCGGCTCTACCTCCGCATATTCCTTGGATGCAGCGACAAAGGCCGCGCCTTCGAGCGTCCCGGCCGCCATACGTGCCGCCAATTCATCGCGTCGCGCGATAATCTGCGCAATGCGTTCGTCCGAAATCTGCGCCATCAGCGTGCCGTCCGGGCCGCAGCCTCTATGCCGATGGCGCGTTCGCCCCCGTCATGGCGCGCATTAAACTGGCGCGCGCCATCGCGCGTGCCAAGGCTGAACAGCACCAGCGCGCCCGACTTTGCCGCTTTGTCAAAGCGTTTGCGCGGCGACCCGCTGGTGACCGCATCGGCGCTGTAACCCGCATCACGCAGGCGGCGTAGCAGCGCCAGAGCATCGCCCAGCAGCGCATCATCTTCGAGCGCGATGACCGCGTCGAGCTGCGTCGGCGGCGGCGCGTCGAGCAACATCGCCAGCCGTTCAATCCCTGCGGCCCAGCCGACCGCTGGGGTTGGCGGCCCACCCAGATTTTCGATCAAGCCGTCATAGCGCCCGCCGCCCAGCACCGTGCCCTGCGCGCCCAGCCGGTCGGTGACAAATTCAAACGCAGTGTGGCGATAATAATCAAGCCCGCGCACGAGGCGGCTGTTGCGCTGCCAAGCCACCCCCGCCGCATCCAGCCCAGCGGTTACCGCGCCAAAAAAATCCTGCGCTTGCGGGGTCAAGAATGCGTCAATGTCGGGCGCCGCATCGGCAATCGGGCGGTCGCGCGGGTCTTTGCTGTCCAAAATCCGCATCGGATTCTTGTCGAGCCGCGTCAGGCTATCCTCCGACAAAGCACCGCGATGCGCCGCAAAATGGGCGACCAGCGCGCCTCGCCACGCATCGCGACTTTCGGCATCGCCCAGCGTGTTGAGTTGCAGCGTAACGCCATCTGCAACACCCAGTTCGCGCAGCAATTGATCGGCAAAGCAAAGCAGTTCAACATCAGCCAGCGGGCTGTCGCTGCCCAATATTTCGGCGTCGAGCTGGTGAAATTGACGATAACGGCCCTTTTGCGGACGTTCATAACGAAACAGCGCGCCGTGGGTCGCAACCCTTAACGGCGCATGCTGCTGCCAGCCATTGCTGATATAGGCCCGCGCAATTCCCGCTGTAAATTCGGGACGCAGCGTGATCGAATCGCCGCCGCGATCGGCAAAACTATACATTTCCTTGGAAACGACGTCGGTCGTTTCCCCCAGCGATCGGGCGAATACTGCGGTTGGTTCGATAACCGGCACCTCCACCCGCTTAAAGCCATATAGTCGCCGCACCCGGTCGAAAATGTCGACAACATGGCTGAAGCGGTCGGCGAAATCGCCCAACATATCCTGGGTACCGCGAACCGGCTGGGGGGGTGCAATTTTTGCCATGACGCCGGTGCGCTTAGGGCAAGCGCCGCGCCCGCGCAATCACGCTCGAAACGGCGCTTGAACCGCGCGAATTATTGCGCATAGGTGTCAACAAAAGTAGACGGCTCCGACGGGGGCTGCACAATTTGCAACAAGGGGTCTGATCCATGCGTCTTATACCATTGCTCGCCGCGTCAACGGCGCTCGCTTTCTGTGCGCCCGCTACGCTGCAGGCGCAAGGCGCGCGCGCCACGGTCGAACAGTCCATGCCGCCGCTGCCGGCCGATTTGAACCCCGGTCAATATCCCGGCACGATGCGGCTGGTGGTGGATGCCAGCGACGTCACCCATGCGATCATGACGGTGGAGCAGCATATTCCGGTCGCCAGCGCGGGGCAGATGACGCTGCGCTTTCCCGAATGGTTGCCGGGCAAACATGCGCCGCGCGGGGCGGTTGGCGATATGGCGGGGCTTGTTTTCAGCGCCAATGGTCAGGCCCTGAACTGGCGCCGCGATGTCGAAGATGTCTATAGTTTTCATGTCGATGTGCCGCGCGGTGCGCGCGAAATCACCGTGCGCTTTCAATTTCTTGCCCCGACGCGGGAGAGTGAGGGGCGGGTCAATATCACCCCCGCCATGCTCAACCTGCAGTTTGAACAGGTCTCGCTCTATCCCGCTGGTTATGCGACGCGCAATATCCGCGTGCAGCCCAGTGTCATTCTGCCCGCTGATTGGCAGGCGGCCACCGCGCTCGACGGCGCGACCAATGTGGCGGGCGCGCAAAATCGCATCAACTATGCGCCAACCGATTATGAAACATTGATCGATTCGCCGATGTTCGCCGGCGCGCATTTCCGGCGGTGGGATTTGGGTAATGGCGTCCATCTGAACGTGGTGGCGGACGAACCACAATATCTCGAAGCCCGTGATGAACATATCGCCGCGCACCGCGCGCTGGTGGCGGAGGCGGTGGCCCTGTTCGGCACACGCCATTATGACCATTATGAATTTCTACTCGCCCTCACCGAAGAAATGGGCGGCATCGGGCTTGAACATCATCGGTCGTCCGAAAATGCGCGCGAAACCGATTATTTCACCGAATGGGACAATAATGGTTCGGAACGCGGGCTATTGCCGCACGAACTGACCCACAGCTGGAACGGCAAATATCGCCGCCCCGCGCACCTGTGGACGCCCGATTATGCAACGACGATGGATGGCCGCCTGCTCTGGGTTTATGAGGGGCAGACCGCCTTTTGGGATTTGGTGCTCGCAGCGCGTTCGGGCATGCAGACATCGCAGATGGTGGTTGATGAATGGGCACGCAACGCCGCCTTTTATGCCGCCCAGCCCGGCCGGGCGTGGCGCAGTGTGGAAGATACGACGCTCGACCCGGTGATGGCGGCGCGGAGGCCGCGCCCCTTTCCCACCGCAACGCGGACCGAGGATTATTACAACGAAGCCTCGCTGATGTGGCTGGAGGCTGACCAGATCATGCGCCGCCTGTCGGGCGGTGCGCGCGGGATGGATGATTTTGCCCGTAATTTCTTTGGCGGGCGGGAGGGTGACTGG
Source organism: uncultured Sphingopyxis sp. (assembly GCA_937957805.1). Lineage (GTDB taxonomy): Bacteria > Pseudomonadota > Alphaproteobacteria > Sphingomonadales > Sphingomonadaceae > Sphingopyxis. Next base: position 31,074 of record CALFXW010000196.1, on the reverse strand, counting down.
GGCACCGTCACCTATGAATTTGACGATGTGGTCGCCGCGCTGCAGGCGGTGCAACCATATGATTGGGCCCAGTTTTTGAACAATCATATGCGCGGCATAGGGCAACCAGCACCCATCGCCGGTTTGGAAGCGGCGGGTTATCGGCTGGTCTGGCGCGATACGCCCAGTGAATATGACGGCGAACGGATGAAGGAGGGCGGCTACCTCGACCTTTATTTCTCGCTCGGCATCAATATCAATCGTTCGGGTGAAGTGTCCGCCATCCAGTTTGACAGCCCGATGTTCAACCAGGGGGTAACCAACGGCACGCGGATATTGGCGGTCAACGGCCTTAGCTATAATCAGGACAGGATGCGCGCCGCCATCCGCGCGGCGAGCGATGGGACGACCCCCATCACGCTTTTGGTGGAAAAGGGTGGGCGCTATCGCACCATCACCCCGCAGTGGACGGGTGGGCTGCGCTATCCCCATGCCGAACGCGCGTCGAGCGAACCCAATGGGATGGACGCATTGCTGACGGCGCGGCGCGCGCCATAAGGCTTGGCCTTGCGCTTGGGCTTGGCAGGGGGTAGGGCGCCCCCCTCCCTCCCCCCCACCGCCAGACAAGGTGACGCATGCGTATCGACCTCATCCCCGCAGGGGACAATGTGCCCGACAATATCAATGTGCTGATCGAAGTGCCGATTGGCGGTGAACCGGTCAAATATGAATTTGACAAGGCGTCGGGCGCGCTGTTCGTCGACCGTATTTTGCATACGCCGATGCGGTATCCCGCCAATTATGGCTTTATCCCGCATACAATGGGCGATGATGGTGACCCGCTCGACGTGCTGGTCGTTACCCGTTCGCCGATCATGCCCGGCGCGGTGATAAAGGCGCGCCCCGTCGGCGTGCTGTTGATGGAAGACGACAAGGGTGGGGATGAAAAAATCGTTGCGGTGCCGGTTGATACCACTTTCCCATATTATGCCGAAGTGGGCGGACATGATGATTTACCACCAATTGTGACGCAGCAGATCGAACATTTTTTCCAGCATTATAAGGATCTGGAACCGGGCAAATGGGCCAAGCTCAAGGGCTGGGGCAATGCCGATGATGCACGGCGCATCATCAGCGAATGTATCGAACGGGCGAAAACTTAGTTTTTGTCGGTCGTCGCGTCAGGCGGCACCATGGCAATATCATAGCGCGGAAAGGGAAAGGCGATGCCGTTTTGACGGAAATCGTCCCAGATGCGCATATATAATTCGCCCTGCACATTCCCCAGACCCCCTTCGGGATCGTTGATCCAGACGCGCAGTTCATGGTCGATGGCGCGGTCGCCAAAACGGGTAATCCAAACAGCGGGCGGCGGGTCGGCCAGCACGCGGGGATGTTCCTCGGCCGCCTTGCGCAACAGCGCCTGCGCGATGTGGAGGTCGGCGGCATAGGAAATGGGGATGTGCAGCCGCACCCGCACATCGCGCCCGGCATAAGACCAGTTTTCCACCGCCTGCGTCATCAATAATTCATTGGGTATCAAATGTTTGCGCCCGTCGCGGGTCACCACAGTCACCGCGCGCACGCCAATGCGCGTCACCTGCCCCACATTGGCGACATTGCCGCTTTGCGCGGTGGAAATGGGCGCGCCGCCGACGACAATCACATCGCCCGGCTGGATCGACCGATCCATCAATAATATGACCCCGGCGATCAGATTGCCGACGGTTTTTTGGAGGCCAAAGCCCGCCGCCAACCCCAATGCCCCCGAAAAAACGGTCAGCGCGGTGAGGTCGATGCCCAAGAGGTCAATCCCCGCCAACACCGCAACGGTGATGAGAACGATGGCAATCAATTTTTCGACAAGAATCCGCCGCCCCTCATCCATCGTGGGGTTACGGCGCAAGGCCCAGCGGATCGTCCGTAGCGCAAAGCGGACAAAGATAAACAGGCCGATGGCGATGATGATCGCCGACAAAAAGGAAAACAGCGACAGGCGATAGGCACCAATGTCGATGCCGATGGCGCGCGCACCATCGGTCAATTTGGTCAACACTTCGGGCAGATGGTTAGTCTCGGCGCGCATCAACCCTCCATCGCCGCAAATGCGGCACTAAGGTCGGCGATCAAATCTTCGACATCTTCCAGCCCGATGGACAGGCGGATCAGGGCGTCGCCACCTGTCCATGGCGCCGCGCTGCGCGGTGGGTCGGCGGGGACGGCCAGACTTTCAAAACCGCCCCAGCTAAACCCGATGCCAAATAAAGTGAGCGCGTCGATAAAGCGGGCGCGTTTGGCCTTGTCCCCGCCCTTCAGCGTGAAAGCGAAGAGGCCACTTGCGCCGCCAAAATCGCGCATGAAAAAATCATGCCCCGGGCAGTCTGCCAGCGCGGGATGGCGCACCATGCCGACATCATTACGCGCCGCGAGCCATTTTGCGATAGTAAGCGCGCTTCTGCCCTGCCGTTCCAAACGAACGTCGAGCGTGCGCAGCCCGCGTAACATCAGCGCGGCATCATCAGCCGATACCGTCTGCCCCAACAGGTAAGTGTTTTGCCGCAGCCGGGGCCAGAGCGCGGCATTGATGGTCAGGCTGCCCATCATCGCATCGCTATGCCCGCCGATATATTTGGACAGGCTCATCATCGAAATGTCGATGCCGTGCGCCATGGCCGGAAACAGCAACGGGCTGGCCCAGCTATTGTCGAGGATGGTGACAATGCCATGCGCCTTGGCCACCGCAACAATGGCGGGAATATCCTGCACTTCAAAGGTCAGGCTGCCGGGTGCTTCGGTGAAGATGACCTTTGTATTGGGCTGGATCAGCGCCGCGATATCCGCGCCGACCATCGGGTCATAATAGCTTGTTTCTATGCCCATCCGTCGCAGGAAATTGTCGCAAAAACTGCGGGTTGGTTCATAGGCGCTATCGACCATCAATAGATGATCGCCGGGACTGAGCAACGCCAGCAACCCAGCAGCAATCGCGGCAACCCCGCTGGGGAATAGCAATGTACCTGCCGCGCCATCCTCCATCCCGGTCAGCGCATCGGCCAATGCCCAGACGGTCGGCGTGCCGCGCCGCCCATAATATAGCTTGTCATGCGTATCCTTGCCGCGCGCGTCCAAATCGGCGACATTGTCGTACAATATCGTCGATGCGCGCCACAGAGGCGGGTTGACGATGCCCCCGCCAAGGCGCGGGTCACCCGTCCATTCGGGGCGACGACCGGCGGCGACGAGCCGGGTGTTGCGGCCCCTTCTGGGCGAATCATCGTCCGTTTTTGCCATATTATGCAGGGCCGGTTGCTTTGGGTGTCGCGGGGTCTGCGCCCCATTCGGCCCAACTACCGTCATAAACCGCGATATCCGTCTTGCCCAGCAGATGCGCGCCAAAGGCGATGATGCAGGCTGACATACCCGACCCGCAGGTGGCGACCAGCGGGCGGGCCAGATCAACCCCTGCTTCGGTAAAAGCAGCTTCCAGCGCTGCACCCTGTTTCCAGCTACCGTCGGGGTTGAAAAACAGGCCAAAGGGCATGTTGCGCGATCCCGGAATATGTCCCACCGCCAGTTGTGGCCGCATATCGGCCGCAGCGCCTGTGAATCGGTCGGACGCACGTGCATCGACCAGCACCTCGTCGCGCGATGCAATATTGGCGTGTACCGCCGTCTTGTCGCGCACCAATTTTCCATCGCGCCAGACGGTAAAATGGCGGTGACGCAGAGTGATATTGCCGCTTTCGACCGGACGCTCCTCAGCCAGCCATTTGGCAAAGCCGCCATCCAATATCGCGACATTATGCGCGCCGAACAGTGTCAGCAGCCACCAGGCGCGTGCGGCGCTTTTGTGCGGGCTATTGTCATAAAGGACGATACGGCTGCCATCACCCAGTCCCAGGCTTTGCATGCGCGATGCGAATTTTTCAGCTGTCGGTGCCATATTTTCCACCGGCTGCTGGGTATCGACCAGTTCGGCCAAGTCCATGAACACCGCACCCGGGATGTGGCTGGCCAGATATTCGGCCCGTGCATCACGTTCAGGCGCCGCAACATATTTGGTGGCATCAACGATCCGCAGGTCGCATGCCCCCATTTCTTTGGCTAGCCAACTAGTTGAAACCAAGGGTTCCACGGCCCGAATATCCCCCGACAATCTTTGGTCGATGCGCTTTGTCTAATAAAAAAATAGACTATGGCGCGCAACGCCGCATGGCAAGCCTTGGCGACATCATCGACGCTTGGCAATGCCGGTGTCACGCACACCTAGCGGATTGAAATTACTCGGCCCCAGGTCAATTGGCAGTGGGGCGAGGCGTTTATTCGCACCTGCATCTTGTTCAACATTTTCGCAGCCCAGAACAAAAGCCTTGGCGGTGACAGCATCTATCGGAGAATCGCCCGGTGCGTGGCCATATCGACAATCGATCGCCAATATGGGGATGGCCCCTTGCCGGTTTCCTTGTCGAAAGGTGCCAATAGCGGCGATGGGGGCCGCCAATTCCCCTTCAACCCGTGTCGATTCGCCCGCAGATAATGTGGCGATAACATGGTGAACTTCCTGCTCGTCCAGTTCAAACCAATGGCCGATGCTCGCCGCATTGGTCTGATTTCCGGCGAACAAGCCAATGCGCGCCCGCACGTCGGCGGCGTCCAATTCGCCATCATTGCGAATATCGATGGCGTAACGCAGACGAAAATTGATCAAGGTCGTGCTGGCGTGGAGCGGCGTAAAATCAACCTCTATTTTGGCGCGTTTCCCACCACGGACAGGGGTTAGTGTTGGGGGCGGCGTGCCGGCTTTCGCCTGTGGCGTCGGGTTCGGGGATGGAGGGGCAACATATGGTGCCTCCGTCACTGCTGCACGCTCGGCGGGTTTGCGGCGGCGTAACCACCAGAAAATCCCGCCCAACAGCAATATCGCACCCGCCGCGAACGGGGCAAAGGACGACCAGCCATTGTCCGACCCGCTATCCGGCGCGATTGGTGCTGGCGCAGCATCGATGGCTGCGGTGCTCGCACCCGGCGCATCAAGTGAGGTTTCCGGGGCGGGTGGCGGGTCGGCGCTCGCGGGACTGACCGGCGCGACTTGGGGGGCGTTTGCCGAGGGCCGGCTGGGCACAGCAGTGGTGCGCGGGCCGTTGCGTGGCGGTAATGGCCGAACATCCTGTGGCGCGTTGGTACTGACTGCAGGCGGATTGGCGGGCGTGGCAACCGGTGCTGCGGGCTGCGGGAATATTGGTCGATTGTCCTGCGGGCGGGTGGCTGCGGAGGGCGGCGCAATCAGCCCGTCGGGCGGCCCCTGCACGCGTGATGGCGAAGGTGCAGGTGTCGGGGCGGGCTGGGCGGCGGCAGCATCCTGAGCCCATGTGGTTGTGGGCGCGCATGTCAGCAACGCGGCAGCGGCGATGGCATTTATGGGGATATTAAGGCGGTGGGGGATGGGCAAAGATCGGCTTTCGCTGCGGGGCGTCTGGCCCCCGTGACATCGGCACCGCCTGCGACTAAAAGCGCGCGATGGTCAACCCCCCCCAACCCCGCTTCCTCGGTAAAGCGAGCGAACTTCCCGCCAGCCCGGACATGGCCACGCTCGATTACGTCGCCAATCCACGTGATGGGGATCTTTATCTGGTGCGCTTTGCCGCACCCGAATTTACATCGCTCTGTCCGGTGACCGGTCAGCCCGATTTTGCGCATCTGGTGATTGATTATGCGCCCGCCGCCACCATCGTCGAATCCAAATCGCTCAAACTTTTCCTCGGCAGCTTTCGCAATCACGCCGCTTTTCATGAAGATTGCACCGTCGGCATCGGCAAAAGATTATTCGACGAAATGCAGCCCAAATGGCTGCGCATCGGGGGATATTGGTATCCGCGTGGCGGCATCCCCATCGACATATTCTGGCAATCGGGCGCGCCGCCCGTTGATTTGTGGCTGCCAGACCAAGGGGTCGCCCCCTATCGCGGACGAGGTTAGACGTGGGCTTTCAAGCTCCCCGCCACCGGGGGAGCGCGCACGCCGTGCAGCGGAGGTGGAGGGGAAGACTGCCCCCCCCTAAATCATGACGCAGGGCGCGCCTGTTCGGCCGCAATCCAGTCGCGAATCTGCATTTCCAGAACGTCAAGCGGAACCGAACCCTGCCCCAGCACCGCATGGTGGAAACGGCGCACGTCAAAACGGTTGCCGAGCGCGCGTTCTGCCTCTGCCCGCAGGGCCAGGATGCGCAATTCACCGATTTTATAGCCCAGCGCCTGGCCCGGCCAGCTGATGTAGCGGTTCACTTCGGCATCGATATTGGCGTCGGACAGCGCGCTATTGTCGCGCATAAAGGCGACCGCGCGTGCCTTGTCCCAATTGAGCGCATGGATGCCGGTATCGACGACCAAGCGGCAGGCCCGCCACATTTCATAGGACAGGCGGCCCATGTTGGTTTCGGGGCTGTCATACATGCCCATTTCGATACCCAGATGCTCCGAATATAGTCCCCATCCTTCGGTAAAGGCGGTGAAGCCGGTGAAATTGCGCCGCCACATCGGGATGCTCAATTCCTGTTGCAGCGCGATCTGCAGATGGTGGCCGGGCACCGATTCATGCAGGCTGAGTGCGGGGATTTCCCACAGGGGCCGTTGGTCGAGCTTGGAGGTGTTGACATAATAAGTGCCGGCGATCCCCGCCGCCATATTGCCCCCCGAATAATAGGCTGTCGTCGTCTGTTCGGCGGTTTCGGCGGGGATTTCGCGGATGGTATAGGGGGTGCGCGGCAAGAAATCGAAATATCGCGGCAGCAGCCCGTCGATCCGCCGGGTGACGCGCGCGGTGCGGCGCATCAATTCTTCGGGGTCGGTAACGAAATTGGCCGGATTGGCGCGCATCGCGGCGATCATCGCCGCGCGGTCGGCATAGCCTGATGCGCGGGCCAGTGTTTCCATTTCCGCGCGGATGCGCGCAACCTCGGACAGGCCCAGATCATGCACCTGCTGCGGGGTCATGTTGGTGGTGGTTTCCTGCCCGACGCGAAAGGCATAATATGCCGCCCCGCCCGGTTCGGCCGACACGCTGTCACTCGCTGCACAATGGGGCAGATATTCATCGACGAAAAAGCGGTTGAGCTTGTCAAAGGCGGGGTTGATCTGCGCGGTGATGATATTGCGCGCCTCAGCCTGCATCGCGGCCCAATCCGCTTCGCTGATGTCGACCGGGCGCGTGCGGGTAAAGGGTTCGTAGATGCGCGACTGAGTGGGGTCGGTCGCAATCAGCCCGGTGATCGAGCGCGAAAAATTACCGAGCACCGAACAGGGCAGGACATAGCCACTCGCCACGGCCTGACGGGTAATGTCGATCGAAACATCATTGACGCGCGGATATTGCGCGATGCGGGTCAAATAGCTGCGATAATCGCGCGCATTGGCAAAGGGCAGGTTTTCCGACATCCCGGCAAAACCCTGATGCCAGCTATAATATGTGGAAAACAGCATCAACCGCTGGCCAAATCGGTTCCCCTCCACCTGCGCGGAAAGCTGCCGGTGCAAAATCGCCTGATTGGTGCGCGTCGCGGCATCGAGCGCGGCTGCGGGAATTGCATCGAGCCGCGCCATCAGCGCCGCCGCCGCCGCCGCCCGCCGGTCCATCGCCGCGATCGACGGATCGGAAACCTGATCATCCCATGTCCGAACGCCTAGCGCGGTCGCATATTCCGGACTTTCACGCAGCAACCATTGTTCATAATCATGCTCGACCGCCGCATAATCCTCCTGCGGGCCGGCGATAGCCGCACCGGGCACCAGCGCAGCACTGCCGAGAAGGGCGATCACCCCAAATTTGACACCCCATTTTGCCGAACGAACGCGATTGTTCATGGTGCGACGCATATCTTCCCCCCGATCCCTATCGAACCCGCGCGATTGCTTGGCTCGACATATCGCCCCGCCTTCAGCGTTTACGCCTGTAATCCCCAATGGTGAATCGACGAAACGTGCCATATGCGCGATAAACTGAACCGACTCTCCAATCACCCAAATTGACCCTAGGGAAAGCGTGTGGATTCAATGCGCTTTCGTCCATTTCCCGGTGAGGGGGGTTTATGGCGTCCAAGTTCGACGATCCTGCACATCGTGCAACACTGCAATTTAGGGGCAGGCTTGAACGCGCGCCGACGCTGGCACGCGCTATGTCGATGCACGCCTCGCTTGCCTTGCTCACCTTTGCCGCGCTGCAAATTGCGGGCGTTGTGCTGCTCGCCAACTGGCCGGGCGGACCGAATTTGCCCTTTGTCGCTTTGGGCGCGCTCCTCCTCCTCGCCATTCCCTTTGCACGGCGGATTGAACGGCGCTGGGCGCGCCTGTCGGAGAACGCGCTTCCCTGCCCCGCGCTCCATACCCGCTTTCGCCGCGACCGTCGGAGCTTGTGGCGCGCGGCGCTCGCCGTCCCGCCAATCTGGCTGGCGAGCTATGCGGTGGTCGCCCGCGCCGCTGGGCTTTGATCTTTAGGGCCGGGCGCGTTCGACCGAAGGGGGAATGGCGCGCCCGGCGGGATTCGAACCCACGGCCCCCAGATTAGGAATCTGATGCTCTATCCTGCTGAGCTACGGGCGCTGACCACCATGGTCGGCGTTCGCGCATAGAGCGGCGCATCGCCGACGGCAATATCAGGCACGCGCCTGCCGGTTCAATTCTGTGCGTCGGGTGGGACAAAGGGCACCAGCAAGGGCATGACATTTATGCCATCGGCGTGGAGCGCAGCGACATCATCGGCGCTCGCCTCCCCGTGGATGACGCTTGCTGATGGTGGAATTTCGCCATCGCCCCCTACGTGGAGCACGCGCGCTTCGGTCGCAAAATTGCGTCCCACCCAACGGCTTTGGGGCAGCGCCTCTGCCTGCATCGCGGCGATTTTGCCGATCATCGCCATCGCTTCGGGCGGGAGCATCGGGGTCTTATCTGAACGCGCCGCATTTCCCTTTGCCGCGACCTGTGGTGCCATCACCGCCTTGGTCACATCATCATTGCCACAAATTGGGCAGACGATCATACCGCCCGCCTGTTGCGCCGCATGATCATCGCTCGAGCGGAACCAACCCTCAAAAACATGGTCGAGCGCGCAGCGCAGATCAAAACTGATCATGCCGCGAGCAGCCCGTCGAGCCGCCCTGATGCTTCGAGCGCCATCAAATCATCGCAACCGCCAACATGCGTCCCGTCGATAAAAATCTGCGGCACGGTGGTGCCGCCGCGCGCACGTTCAATCATTTCCGCACGGCGCGGACCGCCCATTGAAATCTCATAATTTATGGGCTCCGCCCGCTTTGCCGCGAACAAAGCAAGTGCACGGCGGCAATAGGGGCAGTGTTCTTTGGTATATATTTCAACGCGTGCCATAGGCCGCATATCGGAAGCGGCGTGCGCGAAGTCAATGGCCGTCTAAATCCACCACCCGCGCAAATGCGAGGACATAGACCCGCGCCGCGCCCGCCCGCCGAAGAGCGCGCGCGCAGGCGCTGAGTGTTGCGCCGGTGGTCATCACATCATCCACCAGCAAGATATTGCGCCCCGCGATGTCGCAGCGGTGCGGCGGCGGCACGGCAAAGGCTCCCTGCACCCGGCGAAGCCGCGCACGACGGCCCAATCCGCGCATTGAGCCTGTTGGGCGTGTGCGCACCAGCGCATCGAGGTGGAGCGGCAACCCGAGCGCGCGCGCCAGTGGCCGTGCGATCAAGACACTTTGGTTGAAGCCGCGCCGCCACAAACGCCAGCGGTCGAGCGGCACGGCCAGCACCAGCGCATTGTCAGCGTCCTCGCCCAGCAATTCGAGCGCCGGGGCAGTCAACATATGCGCCATCGCCCGCGCCAACCCGACGCGTCGTCCATATTTCAGCCGCAGGACGATCGCCCCCACCGCCGCGTCATAGGCGATGAGCGCACCGGCACGGACAAAGGGTGGCGCGTCCGCAATGCAGGCGGCGCATAGCGCGCCATCACCCTGCGGCTGGGCAAAGGGCATGGCGCAACAGGCACAGGCGGGCGGGCGCAGGAAATGGCGTAGCTGCCAACAACTGGCGCAAAAACCGCCATCATCCTGAACCATCGTCCCGCAGGCGAGGCAACGTGGCGGCAATACCGCATCAACGATGGGGCGCACCCAGCGCCAGAGGATTTGCTTTGCCTCCGCCGCTTCTGCCCGCCAGCCGATTTGCGCTGCATCACCGCCCATATGCCGCCCTTTCCGCCAAGCGGCTTGTGCGCTGGCCAGCGTGGCGGCACAAGGGGGCATGGCAGGCGACATATTTGACCAACGACGACGCGCACTGCGCTTTGCCCGCGCGGCGGGCAGGCACGGCTATTTCACGCAGCAGGTCGCCGAATTGCTCATCGAACGGGTGGCCGATGTGCCGCGCCGATTTGGCCGCGCGCTGCTCATCGGCGATGGCGGGGGGCCGCTCGCGGCAAAATTGGGCGCAAAGGTCGACCGGCTCGACATATGGCCGCCGCACAGCGCAATCAACGTGGAACCGGAAAGCTATGACCTCCTCCTCTGGCCATTGGGGCTGGAGGGTGAGGGGGACGTACCCGATGCGCTGCTGCGCGCGCGCCTAGCGCTCCGGCCCGATGGTGTGTTGGTGGGTGCCCTGTTCGGCGATGGCAGCTTTGCCGCGCTGCGCCGCGCGATGCAGGCCGCCGATGCTCCGCACATCGTCGCACGAATGCATCCACAAATCAGCCTCGCCGCCGTCGGCGACCTGCTGCACAAAATCGGCCTGCGCCTGATCGTTACAGATGTGGAGCGGTTGACATGGGCTTATCGCAGCCTGTCGGCACTGGTCGCCGACCTGCGCGATGCCGCGCTCACCAACATGCTGAGCGGGGCGGTGCACCCCATCGGCCGCGCGCAATGGCAAAGGGCGGAGCAGGCGTTCATGGCCGATGCGACATATGGTCATGATGGCGTGCTGCGCGGGCGCGTGGATGCGCGGTTGCTGCTCTTCACGGCGTGGGCGCCCCATCCCGACCAGCCGCGAGAGAAGCGCGCGCTAAATGCCGGCATTTTCGACAAATTGCCTTAGGGGCGCAATCAACGGCAGGTCGAGCGGCGGCATGGCAAGGCCGGGAAGCATATCCACATCCACCCATTGCAAGGCGGCGGCGGAGAGCGGCTGCGGCACCCCCTGCCAATGGCGCGCCGCATATAGGAGGAGGAGGATTTCGCCGCGCGTGCTTTCCCCGCTCGAAAAGGCGATCGGGCGCAACGCCTCTGCTGCGACATCGAGCGTCAACTCCTCCCTTATCTCGCGCAGCAGGGCATCGACAAGCCCCTCCCCCACCTCCTGCTTGCCGCCCGGAAATTCCCACAGTCCCCCGTAATGACCATGCGCTTCACGCTGCTGCACCAAAATGCGACGTCCGTCGATTAACGCTACGGCAACAACGATTTGCATGATGACACCCCCAAGCGACGATAAGAATTTGTTAACATATTACGCGCATAGCCCCCAATGCAGGAATGCATAACCCACTGACCAGGGTGATAGAGATGCGATGGATTTGGGCGAAATTGCGCCGGAACGTCCGTGGGGCGACGGCAATCGAATATGGCTTGATTGCCGCGTTGATCGCGCTGGCAGCGGCGACGGCGATTCAATTATTCGCCACCAATGCCATTTCCATGTGGAATAATACAGCGCAGGCTTCGCGCGATAATATGTAAGCGAAGGCGTTTAGCGCTGTTGCAATGGGAAGCGTCCGGATGTTCCGGGCGCTTTTTCTATGCTCAAGCAACTTATGATCTTCGCCAATATGGTGTCATTTTTTGACGTGAATTTTAACCAGTCGTCAACTTCTTGCCCCTAGACCAAATGTTGCTGGAAGGGTTTTTAACCGGACCAGCCGGGTAAATGTGAGCTTGAGTCCAGGAGTAAAGATTATGTCGAAGTTCGTGAAACTGATCCGCAACAGCAAGGGCGCGACCGCCATTGAATATGGTCTGATCGCTGCTCTGATCGCCGTCGCCGGCATCGCCGCTTTCCAAGCAGTTGGCACGGGCGTGCGTGGCACGTTCAACAACGCCGCTGCCAAGCTCTAAGCCTCAAACTTAGAGCGCATCGCCGGTCAACGGCGAAGCGGATAGAGACAGAGAGGGCAGGAACCATGATGGTTCCTGCCCTTTTTGTTTGCACAAATGGCAGATCTAATTGGCGTAAGTGACGATTTTAACCCGCTGCCCGACCGCCAGCGCGCTACCCGCCGCCAATGCATTGAGGACGCGAAATCTTTCTTCGCGCAAACTGTCATAGGCCATGCGCCCCGACAGGCTGGCAATCGTGTCGCCGCGTCGCACGCTGACCACGCTGATACGGCGCGGACGGATGGCTGCGGCTTCGCTGGTGCTCAACCGGCGGACGCTGCCAAACATCGCATCCCACTGGTTGGTGCGCCCGGCAGGCGCAATCGCAGCAAAATGAAACGCCTGATTGCCGGAAAAAGCATAAGCAAAAATGGTGAGATCAACGACCTGCTGCCCAGAATTAACCCGCGCGGTCCCGTAAAAGGCCGGGATGCCATTGACGCTGGTTTCGCGCATTTCGCTGGGCTGGATGCGCGCATTTTCGCCCGCAACGCTGGCAAAGGCGCGCCGCAGATAATCGCCCCTGTCCCCCGAAAAGCTAAGCGTCGTGAATATCGCCTGCCCGCCTTCGCCCGAAATCGCCACCTGCGTCGTACCATTTTGCATGCCGTAGCCGCCGGGCACTGTGAAACCCAAACGCAGGTCGGGGTGGAGGAAATTGCGCCCCTCCACCACACCCTGATGCGGGTCATCGCCATAGAGAACGCCATTGACCGCCGTCATAAAGCCATCGCGGTTGGTGCGCCCGTTGGTGATCCGCAGCGTTTGCGCAACATCCAGCGCCCGACGCACGCGGCTGGCGGGGTCAGGGTGGGTGCTCGCCCATTCGGGGATGGCGCGTGCACTTTGGCCCGATGCCTGCACGTCGAGCGCATTTTGCGCCGCTAGGCTGGCCAACACGGTCGAAAGTGCCGCCGGGTCATAGCCTGCACCCGCCAGATATCGGATACCTAAATCATCCGCCTCGGTTTCCTGGCTGCGCGAAAAGCTGAGCGTTGCCAATTGCGCGGCCTGCATCGCATTATTCTGCAAAAAGCCGCCAATTCCGCCCAGCAGTCCGCCATTATCGCCGATCGCCCCACCCAAAACGGTCGCCAGCACGCCCAATATCGCATTTCGGCGCGAACGGCTTTCGCGTTGGCGCGCGTGACGTGCAGCGGTATGGCCGACCTCATGCCCCAGGACGCCCGCCAGCTCCGCCTCATTATTCATCAGCGCCAGCAATTGACGGGTGGTGTAAATATAGCCGCCGGGCAGCGCGAAGGCGTTATTGACCGGGGAATTGAGCAAGGTGACGGTAAAATCGGTGCGCGCGCTCGACAGTCCGCTCTGCACCGCGATATTTTGCCCGACATTGCGCACATAGGCTGCCTGCGCGCCGGTGTAGGCATCGCCAAATTCGCGCATTATCTGTTGATGTGCCTCCGCCCCCTGTTGTCGCTCCGCATTCGAAAAGGGCTGCACAGTGCGCGGCTGCGCGGGTTGCGCCGGGCGGCGTGTGCGCGCATCACCCGCCGTCGGCAGAGCCAATGCCATCACCAGCGGCAGGGTGAGTATCGAACGAAAATGCGGCATCGAGCGGCTCCCTCTATGGTTGTGACGAAGGATAAGCGGACGCGCGCCGTGCGTCAAAGTCATGGTGCAAAAATGATGGGGTAGCGCGAACTTTGGCGCTTATATCCGCCCGATGGCGAGGAATTTTTCTTCCCGCGCGTGACGCAAAGCATCGCCGCGCACATCGCCCAATCCATCCAATGCATTGACCAGCGCCGTTTTGAGCGCCGCCATCGCCGCCACCGGGTCACGGTGCGCGCCGCCCAGCGGTTCGGCAACGATGGTGTCGATAACGCCGAGCGCCGCCAAATCTTGCGCCGTCACCCGCATGGCGGCAGCGGCATCAGCCGCCTTTTCACCCGTCCGCCAAAGGATGGAGGCACAACCTTCGGGCGAAATCACCGCATAAACGGCATGTTCGAACATCAACACCTTGTCAGCGGCGGCGAGCGCGATTGCTCCGCCTGATCCGCCTTCGCCGACTACCGCTGCCACCATCGGCACGCCCAAAGCCAGACATTGTTCGGTCGAACGTGCGATGGCTTCGGCCTGTCCACGCTCTTCCGCCTCCACCCCCGGAAACGCGCCCGATGTATCCACCAACGTCACCACCGGCAGGTCAAATCGTTCGGCAAGCTGCATCAGGCGGATCGCCTTTCGATACCCCTCTGGCTTACCCATGCCAAAATTGTGGCGCAGGCGGCTTTGCGTATCATGCCCCTTTTCATGGCCGATAACGACCACACGCCGCCCGTCGAGCCGTGCCAGTCCGCCCAAAATCGCCTGATCATCGCCAAAGGCACGATCCCCTGCGAGCGGCATATAATCGTCGAAAACGCCCGCGATCAGCGCGTTGAAATGTGGCCTGTCCGGGTGGCGCGCGACCATGGTTTTCTGCCACGGGGTCAATTTGGCGTAAATGTCGCGCAATTGCGCGATTGCCTTTCCCTCCAGCTTATCGATTTCGGCAGCGACGTCGATATCCTGTTCGTCCGCACTTTTGCGCAAAGCATCAATTTGTTCGCGCAGCGCGGCAATCGGCCGTTCAAATTCGAGATAGTGCATCATAATTGCCCCGTGGCCTAAGCGCGCCGCGCCCGCCCGTCAATGTTGCGCGTCATCCGCTGCGCTTTGCCAATTTGCTGAGCGGGTGCCGCTGATTTACCAGATCGACGAGGCGACGGCTGTCCACATGGGTATATATTTCGGTCGTTGCGATATCCGCATGGCCGAGCAGGCTTTGCAGGCTGCGCAAATCTGTTCCGCCTTCAAGCAAATGGGTGGCAAAGGCGTGGCGCAACACATGCGGGCTTACGCTCGCGGGGTCCAGTCCTGCCGCCGCCGCCGCCGCGCGCAACATCTGAAACAGGCGCACCCGCGACAATGCCCCCTGCCCCGCTGGAAAAAGAAATGATGCAGTTGCCGGGACATGTACCGCCCATGCGCGGATAGCCGCGCGCGCGCGGGTGGAAACCGGCACCATACGTTCCTTGCCCCCCTTGCCGCGCACGATCAGCCATGCGCGCTGTGCGCTCCATGCCCGGCGCGGCAGATTGACCAATTCGCTGGCGCGCAGCCCCGAGCCATAGAGCAATTCAACCAGCGCCAGCAGTCGCACATCATCGGCTGCGCCAGCCGCCGCCCTTTCCTCCAGATAGGCAAAGAGGGTGGCAATATCAGCATGGGAGAGGAGGCGGGGTAGCGGCCGTTGGCGCACCGGCCGGGCAAGCGCCATCGCCGGGTTGTCACCGCGCAACCCCTCCTCCTCCAAAAAGGCAAAGAAACCCGCTATTGCTGCCATTTTGCGCGCTTGGGTGGATGCGGCCAGCCCCGCCATCGCGGCCAATGCTCGGCGCAAATCATCTGGCGTCACTTCGTCCAACGCGATGGGGAAAATATTGTCGGCGAGCTGCGATAAATCACGCGTATAGGCGCTGATGGTCAGCGGGCTGGACCCCCGATCAGCGGCGAGCATTTCAGCAAAACGCCCGATCAGGGCCAAATCTGCATCGCTGGTGCGAAGGGTTGTTTTGGGCCGACCGCGCGCCATCGCCCCGACCGCTAAACGCGGGTCAATGCCTCTGCCGCGATCATGCGGGCTTCCGGCCCCAAGCCCACCTGCCGCAAGGCGCGGGTGATGTGATAAAGGTGATAGGGGGGAACGCCGTCCCAGCCGCGCCCCTGAAGGCCGATTGCGGCGAGCAGGGCCACCGTTCCAGCCTCCCCACGTTCAGCTGCAATATCAATTGCTTGGCTCCAGCGACTTTGCTGATTGAGGTTCAGGCCATGTTCCCGTGCGACTTCCGCCCCCTGTTCCGCATTGATCCGGCCGAGACCGATCAACGCGGCAGCCAGAAAGCGTGTGCGCAATTTATCACTGCTGTCGTCACCGCCTGCATATTCATTTATGTCGCCCGGGTCAGTGCCGAGCAGCGGGCGCGGCGACCCCACCGCCAGCAGGCCCCACGCTGCGCTGCCGACCGCAACATTGGGTGCCCATGCCATCGCATTATTGTCCAGCCCGCCGGCAAACATGGCCGACAACAGCAACGCAGCGTCCGCATCGCTGACATCTGCCGGGCCGATCCGCGCCGCCGCGCGCGCGCTGAGCACCAGTCCGGAATAACGATCCTGTTCCAGACTCAACAGCGATTCGATCGCCGATATCCGGTCTGCCCGGCGCACATAGGTAAAGGCACCGCGCAGATATTGCCCCTTGTCGATTACATCAGTGGTGGGTTCATCGGCAGCTTCGGCAGCGCTCAACATATCGACATAGGCGCGCGAAGACAGCCAGCCACGCCGCGCGCCCTCTGCTGCCAAAGACCAGCGCCGTTCGGGCGAAACCATCGCGGTGTGCAATGCCCATCCGCGCATGGATGCATCGGCCCCCGTCCACAGATTGTCCGGAATATCCAGCCCGCCAGCGCTCGCCAAGCCAAAGCGCCAACTGGTCAAGCTGCTGACATTATCCCAGCGCACCGTCACATTGCGGTTGCTGTTCGCGCCCGCGCCGACGATTTTTTCGGCCAGTTTTACGTCAATGGCAGGGGCCTGTCCGCGCCGCCGCACCCGTTCGATAATCGCACCTGCCGGGCCACTTTCCCCGATGAGTGATGAACACATGGCGTGCGCCATGTCCCATGTCGGGTTGGTGCCGACCATCGCGGGGGTGTAACTGCACACGCCAGCCGGGTCGGCGTTGGCGAGCGCCACCTGCAGGGCGACGGCCTTTAATCGTGGGCTTGCCCTGTCCACATCGACCGACTGCACCAACATCCGCGCGGCAGGGGATTCGCCTTGGCGCAGCAACAGCCATGCCCGCGCCGCGACAAAATCCGCGCCATTGATATTGGACGGCGCATCAACCGACGACAACAGCGTCCGGCGCAATAGGATGCTGGCCCAGCGCGACACGCTGGTTGCGCCCATTTTATCCATCAACTGGGTAACAAAAATGCCGCGATTGCCAAAGGCATTGGGGCTGAGGCTACCCTCGGCTGCGGTCAGCGGGCCGACCCGGCTCAGCAAACGGCGCGAACCGGGCGGCAGGTCATATCGCGGCGGGGGTGGCGGCAAAGCCTCCTCCCCCATCAGCGCAGCATCGTCGGTGGACAGCGGGGCATCGCCCGTCAGCGATGGTGCCAAACTGGGGGCAGGCGCCGCGCCATTGGCGGCGCGCGGCGCGGCAGGTCGCGCGGTGCCGCCACTGGGCGGCGCTGACGGACTGGGGGTTGCGCGCGGGGTGGGTGACGGACTGGGTGCGGGCGATGGACTGGGGCTAGGCCGGGCGGGCGGCGCATTAAACCCCGGCGGTAGCAAGCTTTCCTGCGCAAGCGCGGGAACAACCAGCGGCAATGCGAACAAGACCGCCGCCGTCCCCATCCAAATATGGCTGCGCCCGATACCCGCCACTGCCCCTCACCATCCTTTTGAAACCGTGCAATCCACGCTCCCCGTATCAGCGCGCGCGCGCCCGCGCAATTGCATGTGCATCAAATGCATCTTAAGCGCTGCGACCATGGTCGATTGCCCGCCTGCCCCGCCCGAACCATCGGACGCCGCCTATATGGGTGATGTGCGCCGGCTGACCGCGCGGCTCAAAAAGCCACTGGTGCTGGTTGGTATGATGGGTTCGGGCAAGTCGAGCATTGGCAGGCGGCTCGCCGCGCGGCTCCACATTCCCTTTCATGATGCCGACGAAGCGATTGAAACGGCTGCACAATCCAGCATTTCGGAAATTTTCGCCCGTGATGGGGAGGATTATTTTCGCGATGGTGAACGGCGGGTAATCGCCCGCCTGCTCGGCCATGGCCCATGCGTATTGGCAACCGGCGGCGGTGCCTTTGTCCAACCCGCGACCCGCGACGATATATTGGCGCGCGGTATTGTTATCTGGCTCGACGCATCGGTTGAAACGCTGGTCGAACGCACATCGCGGCGCGACCATCGCCCGCTGCTGCGCACTGGCGACCCTTCCGCAACATTGGAACGATTATGCGCCGAACGGCGCGATGCTTATGCGATGGCGCATATCCATGTGGCATCGGACGCGGGGCCGCACAAACGGACATTGGACGCCATAATGCTGGCGCTGGAGGATTATTTGGCATGAGCGACATCATCGTCCCGGTGGCGCTGACCGATCGTCCCTATGACATTGTCATCGGGGCCGGATTGCTGCGTCGCGCGGCCGATTACCTCAGCCCGCTGAGCAAAGGCCGCCCGCTTACCATCATCGCCGATGCCAATGTCACGGCGCATCTTGAACATGTGCAAGCCGCGCTTAATCGCGCGGGGATTGCCAGCCATGCCATCATCATCCCATCGGGCGAAGCCAGCAAAAGCTGGGATGGACTGGCAAAGCTGTGCGATGATCTGATTGCACTGGGGGTCGAACGCAGCGACCATATCATCGCATTGGGTGGCGGGGTGGTCGGCGACCTTGTTGGCTTCGCCAGCGCGATATTGAAACGCGGCTGTGCCTTTGTGCAGATACCGACGACATTATTGGCCGACGTCGACTCATCAGTCGGCGGCAAGACGGCGATCAATACTGCGGCGGGCAAGAATCTGATCGGCCAGTTTCATCAGCCCGCGCTCGTCCTCATTGACCCTGAGGTGCTTTCCACCCTGCCGCCGCGCCAAATGCGCGCAGGCTATGCCGAAGTGGTCAAATATGGCCTGATCGATGACGCAGCCTTCTTCGACTGGTGCACGCAAAATGGCGCGCAATTGCTGGCGGGCGACCGCGCCGCGCAGGTGCATGCCATCCACCGGTCGGTGCGCGCCAAGGCAGTGATTGTTGCGGCAGATGAACGCGAAACGCGCGGGGTGCGCGCGCTGCTCAACCTTGGTCACACTTTCGGCCATGCGCTGGAGGCGGAGGCCGGATTTTCCGACACCTTGCTCCATGGCGAAGCGGTGGCGGCGGGCATGGCGCTCGCCTTTGGCTATTCGGTGCGGCGCGGTCTATGCTCGGCGGCGGACGCCGCGCGGGTGCGCGCGCATCTGGCGGAAATCGGGCTGCCACACAGCCTCGCGAGCGCGGGGATAAAGGCGGATGGCACGCGCCTCGTTGCCCATATGGCACATGATAAAAAGGCGGTTGGCGGGTGTGTCCCCTTCATATTGGCGCGCGGCATCGGGATGAGCTTTGTGGCGGCAGATATCGATCTGGCCGATGTCGCGGCGTTTTTGGACGACGCCGAATAATCAGCCCTTGCGCGCAAAGCCGATAGCAGCGCAAATCCACCCGCCGATCATCAACATGCCGCCGATCGGGGTTACCGCCCCCAGCCCGCGCGGCGCGCCCAGCGCCAACGCATAGAGGCTGATCGCAAAAATATTGCTGCCAACCAGCAATATGAAGGCAGTGCGCGGGTGTTTTTCGCGCAGCACCAGCGCAGCGATGGCATGGCTCAATTGATAAAGACTGCCGGTTTTGAGCAAGGCGGCGGCAACAACCGGCGCTGCATGCGCGCCAAATGCGCCTGCACCAATCGCCATGGCCGCGCATATCGCCGCCCAGAAACCGCTGCTGCGCATCAACCTGCCTCCCCCTCTGCCGCACGCGCGGCGGCGGCCTCTGCCATCGCGCTCGGCCGACCGGCGGCAAGGTCGCCCGCCGCCACCTGCACGCGCAACCGTTCGATGTCGCCTTGTCGGTAAAGGCTTTCGGTGCGCGATATTTCTTCGCCATCGACGCCGACAGCATCCATCGCGCGGCGCGCCATTACCACCGCGGATTCAATGACTTCACGAACAATCCCGTCAACCGGCGCGCCCTGTAACTTCAGGAACGCGCGGCGGTCATAGGCGCGGATGAACAGGGCAGCATCAGGAAATGCCTCATGAACGCTGCGCGCCAATGCCGCATCAATCTGATCGCCATCGATGCAAAAGAGGATGATCTCCGCCTCCGCCGCGCCCGCTTGGCGGAGTAGATCCAGCCGCGTGCCATCACCATAATAGACTTTGGCACCGAAATTAGCCGCCGTGTCGATCATTTCGCTGTCGCGGTCGATTAAGGTCAGGCTGATTCCCTGTATCGCCAACATCTGCCCGACCGTCTGGCCAAAGCGTCCATAGCCGATAATCAGCGCATTTGCCCCATCGGCAACGGGTGCGTCGCGTTCACCGGTCGCGCCGGGAACAGCGTCGCTGCGCAATGGGCGCGCCAATTTCATCAAAAAAGGCGTGGTCGCCATCGACAGCGTGACGATGGCGGTAAACAGGCTCGCTGCCTCAGGCGCGATCAACAATGCTGCCTGCGCATGGGCGAACAGGACAAAGGCAAATTCACCCCCTTGTGAGAGGAGGAGGCCGAGCGCCAGCGCTTGCCGCCAGCCCAGCCGAAAGGCGAGCCCAATCGCAAAAATCACCCCTGTCTTGGCAGCAATCAACACCAAGGCCATGCCGATGACGAACAAGGGGTGGTCGGCGATGGCATGAAGGTCGAGCAGCATGCCGACTGCGAGGAAAAACAGCCCCAGCAGGATGGACCGAAAGGGCTCGATGTCCGCTTCCAGCTCATGACGGTAGGGGCTATCGGCCAGCATCACCCCGGCGATGAAGGCACCAAGCGCGGTCGAAAGACCGAGCGACTGCATCACCGCCGCGCTCATCACCACTGTAAAAAGCCCTGCGAAAACAAATAATTCACGTTCGCCCCAGCGCCCGATCAACTGGAATAATGGGCGCAGCAAATATCGTCCGGCAAGAATCAGCGCGACAATCGCCACCAATGTATAGAGCGCGAGCAGGGGGCCGGGCGTTGCGCCCGCTGGCGCGGGCGCGCGGGAGAGCACCGCGATAATCGTAATCAGTGGGACAATCGACAAATCCTGAAACAGCAAAATTGCAAAGGCACGCTCGCCAAAGGGGGTCTTTAATCGCCCAGCCGATTGGAGGAGGGGGAGCACCTGCGCGGTCGATGAAAGCGCGAGCGGCAGCCCGAGCGCCAATGCGGCGGCGGGGGAAAAGCTGGCGAGCAGCGCGACGAGCAGGGCAATGACGATGCCGGACGCCACCACCTGTGCCAATCCCAACCCGAAAATATCGCGGCGCAGAGCCCATAGCCGGCCGGGCGACAACTCCAGCCCGACGAGGAAGAGGAGGAGCGCGATGCCAAATTCGGCGATGCCCAATTTTGCTTCTGCTCCGCCAACCCAGCCGAGCAATTGCGGGCCGACAAGCGCGCCCGCGACCAGATACCCCAGCGTCGCCCCCAGGCCCAAACGGCGAAACAATAGTACGAAAATTAGCGCAAAGCCGAGCAATGGCGCCCCTTCGGCAACCAGATTATGCCCCGCCCCCTCCATCAGGCACGCCCCAGCATGGCGCGTTGCGCCGCCGATGCGCCGCTACGAAAGGCAAGCAAAATTGCCTCATGCCGCGCGCTGCGTTGCCGCGCGGGTACCAGCGCCTCCATCTGCGGCCAGTCGGGCGGCACCGCGCGATATCCACCCAGCCATGCCGCCAGCCCCTCTGCTGCCAGCGCCAATTGTTCGGCGGTGCGACCGACCGCCCCTTGCGCGAACAGCCCCGCCGCTGCCTGACCAAAGGCGCAGGCCGAGAGATCAAACCCAACCGCCGCCACGCGGCCATCACCATCCATGGCAATGTCGGTGGTGATCGAACTGCCGCAGACCGGCGTGCGCGCCGAAACGCTGGCGTCGGGCAACGCGAGCCGTGGGTGCGTGCCCGCAATCATCGCCAATCGCAAAATCTCCGGACTATATAAATTGCCGGTCATGGCTCGGCTCGCCGCGATGCCGCATCCAAAGCGCCATCACTCGCCAGCCGTTCTGCGACGATGGCGGAAACAACGCTGCCGCTGGCACGCAACAGGGGATAGGTGCGGCTGGATTCCAACCATTCAGGCCGTTCTTCGGGGTCGCCATACCAGATGCCCAGGCCGATGGTGAACAGCATGAAAATGGTGGTGACGATGAGCAACGCCTTCAATATTCCGAAACCCGCGCCGAGCAGGCGATCGACAGGGCCGATCATGCTGGCCCGGCTTTGCGCGCCGATACGGGTCGCCAGAAATTTGCCCCCGCCGCCGACAATCACCACGATCAGCGCAAAGGCGAGCAGCGGTGCGCCAGCCCCCACCTTTGGTACCAGTGCATCGCTGAGCGGCAGATGCGCGAAACGCAGCGCGATAAAGGCGGCGACCAAAGCGGCGATCGACAATAATTCCTGCACCAGCCCGCGCAAAAAACCCGAAATCAAGCCCGTCGCGAGCGCAATCAGCACCAATATGTCAAAGATTGTCGGATCGGCCATCGGCGTGCGGCCTAACCCCTACCCAATATTTGGTCAACGCATTGGCTGAGCCGTCCGTGGCTGGTGAGGGTGAGCGACGCACGGCCCGACCTGCCCTGATCCCCCGTTGCGGGCAGGATGGCGCGCGCAAAACCCAGCTTTGCCGCCTCCTTAAGCCGCAGGCCGCTATGCGCCACCGGCCGCAATTCACCCGACAGCGCAATTTCGCCAAACAGCACGCAATCGGCGGGGATTGGCCGTTCGGCAAAGGCCGATACAATGGCACAGGCGACCGCAAGGTCGGCCGCCGGGTCGGACAGGCGATATCCGCCCGCGACGTTCAAATATACTTCGGCTGAGGAGAGGGAGAGGCCGCACCGCGCCTCCAGCACCGCCAAAATCATCGCCAGTCGGCTGGCATCCCAACCAACCACCGCGCGGCGCGGGGTGGCCCCGCTGGCCAGCCGCAGGGTCAATGCCTGTATTTCGACCAGAACCGCGCGTGTCCCCTCCATCGCCGGGAATACCACTGCGCCGGGGGCCGCTTCGCCATGCCGGTCGGTCAGAAAGAGGGCGCTGGGGTTGGCAACCTCGCTAAGGCCGTCCGCCTCCATCGCGAAAACGCCGATTTCATCGGTGCCGCCAAAACGGTTTTTGACCGCGCGCAAGATGCGATATTGGTGGCTGCGTTCACCCTCGAACGCCAGCACCGCATCAACCATATGTTCGAGCACCCGCGGCCCGGCGAGCGAGCCGTCCTTTGTCACATGGCCGACGAGGATCAGCGCCGATCCGCTTTCCTTGGCAAAACGGATGAGTTCGGACGCACTGGCGCGCACCTGACTGACCGTGCCGGGGGCCGAATCAATCGTGTCGGAATGCATCGTCTGGATCGAATCGATGATGACAAGGTCGCTGGGTGCTTCGGCGGCCAGCGTTGTCAAAATGTCGCGCACCGACGTTGCGGCGGCCAATTGCACCGGCGCATCGCCATAGCCCAGACGTGCGGCGCGCAGGCGCACCTGCGCCGCCGCCTCCTCCCCCGAAATATAGGTCACGCGCTTACCCGCCCGCGCCAATCGTCCCGCAATTTGGAGGAGGAGGGTCGATTTACCAATCCCCGGATCGCCGCCGATCAGGCTGGCTGACCCGCGCACCAGCCCGCCGCCCAGTGCGCGATCAAATTCGGCAATGTCGCTCACCAACCGTTCGGGCAGCGCATCCTCACCGCCCAAAGCTTCAAAGGAAATACGCCGCCCGCCCGATGCCAGATGATGCTTGTCGGCAAAAATTGTCGGCGTGGCAGCCTCTTCAACCAGACTATTCCATGCGCCGCAATCATCGCACTGCCCCTGCCACCGGGTGGCGAGGCTGCCGCAATTTTGGCAGACGAAATTCTTGCGCGGCTTGGCCATCGCGCTGCTGTAACTGGAACAGGTGGGGAACGCCAGCGGCGATTGTAGCGGGGTGATTTTTGGCTAGACTGGCGAGCGTCGGTGTGGGGAGGGCAGGATGCGGGAATGGAACAAGCGGCAATTTCTGACGGGCGGCAGCGCCATTTGTGCGACAGTCATGCTGGGCGGCTGTGCCAGCACCAGCGGCTTTAGCTTGACCGAAGCTATTCGCCGCCTGCTCACCCTGTCGTCGCAGCGTGCCTTTGCCTATTTGCTGCAGCCGGGCGGCTATTATGACAGCCAGTTGGCGCGCCTCGAACTGCCGGGCGCATGGGCAGAGAACCGCAGCCTCATCACGCGAATCTTAACCAGCGGCGCGGTGCGGCAGGAAATGCAGCGTCGGCTGAACGATTTTGCCGAAGCGGGGGCAGAGCGCGCCGCACCGATAATTGCTCAGGCAATCAATAATTTATCGGTGGCGGATACGATGGCATTGGTGCGCGGCAGCCCGCATGGCGCGACAGATCTGCTGCGCAGCGGGCTGGGCAGCGCGCTCATCACCGCGATGTTCCCGGCAGTAGGCGATGCGATGCAGATCGCCAATGACCCGCGCATCGCCCAATTGCTGCGCACGGCGACGGGGGTCGATGTGGCGGGGCTGACCCGCCATGTCGTCGAGGGCGCGGAAGCGGGGTTGTGGAACGCCATCGCAGCGGAGGAAGCGGCAATCCGCGCCAACCCGGCGGCCACCAACGATCCGCTGATTATTGCGGTTTTCGGGTTAGGTGCCGGTTAGTTATAGATCAGCATCGATCGTCAGCCCGAATACATGACTATTGCGGTCGGGGCGGGCGGCGACAACCACGCGCTGCCAGCTATAGCTGGGGCCGATCGCCAGATGGTCGGAAAATCGGTAATTTACCCCCGTGCCCAGACGCGATGCTGTCAACCCCGCAGCCTGCCCCCACGCGGTGTTGTTGAGCGCTCCGATCAATTCTTCGCTGATGTGCAGGCTGATGTGGTGGCTGAGAGGCCGTGTCGCGCGCAGCCGTGCCCGCGCCCGCCAGCCCATTTCCCCCCCGGTGGAACGCAGCCTTTGTTCCAGCCCGACGCGGCCATCTATGCGCCATTCCCCAAAATCTGCGACATGCATCGACAATGTCTGTCCCAAGCGATGTTCGATGACGTTCGCGCCTGCCCGGTTGCGGCTGTCGAACCAGCCGTATGTTGCTTGCAAGGCTGCGCCATTGCCCAATGACCGGCGGACACCGACGCGCGCAATATATTGCCCGACATCGAGCGCGTCGGGGTGGGAGCGTAAGATGAAATCGCCGGTAAGCGAAATTTTGTCGTCAATCGGCAGGCTGACCGAATTTGTCAGCCAAAATTGCGCCTCGCTCTTACTGTCCGCATGGGCTGGGGATGCCGCCAGCGCCAACAACGCTGTCGCCGCGATTTTTTTGATATGCAAAGCCAATACCCCTCGCCCCCGTCGCGCGCTATATCCCGCGGCAGTTGATTCGCGCCCGACGTGGGTGCCGCGCCGGACAGGGGACTGCAAGTCTTATGAAATTTTTTGCCGATACTGCCGATGTGGCGGACATTGCTGAACTTGCCGCCACTGGCCTGCTCGACGGGGTAACCACCAACCCGTCGCTGATCCACAAATCAGGGCGCGATTTTATGGAGGTTACCCGCGAAATCTGCGCACTGGTTTCCGGGCCGGTTTCTGCCGAAGTCGTCGCGCTCGACCACGCAGGCATGATGCGTGAGGCGGAGATTTTGCGCAAAATCGCCGATAATGTCTGCATAAAAGTGCCGCTGACCATCGACGGATTAAAGACGTGCAAGGCGCTGACCAGCGATGGCACGATGGTCAATGTCACCTTGTGCTTTTCGGCGACGCAAGCCTTACTGGCGGCCAAAGCGGGGGCGAGTTTCATTTCCCCCTTTGTCGGACGGCATGATGATAATGGGTTCGACGGCATGCAGCTCATCGCCGACATTCGCCTGATTTACGACAATTATGATTTTGGCACCGAAATCCTCGTCGCCAGCGTCCGACACGGCATCCACGTCCTTGAAGCCGCGAAAATCGGCGCCGATGTCATGACGGCGCCGCCTGCCGTCATCCGCGGGCTGGTCAAACATGTGCTGACCGACAAGGGGATCGAAGGTTTCCTAGCCGACTGGGCAAAGACCGGTCAGAAAATCGGCTAATTCTACCAAGCGGTCGGGGCGGCATCCAGCACGGTAAAGCCGCCGCCCCGCACCTCACTCACTTCGAGCGCGCGCACCGCAATCCCTCGATTGTCAAAGCGGAAAATGCCGTCGACCCCGCCGAAACCATCGGCGGCGAACAGCCTATTTTGCGGGAAATTGGTTCCCGGCCGCCAATCACGCGCCATCCGAACGGTCAGCAGCACCGCATCATAGCCAAGGCTGGCGATACGATATGGGGTGCGGCCATAACGTTCGCGATATCGTGCAGACATTTGCGCAAACAACCCATCAGAAACGCTGGCAAACCATGCCCCTTGCATCGCCGCATTGGCGGCAATCGCCGATTCATTATTCCACAATTCAGTGCCCAAAATCCGCGCATTTGCGGCCCCGGCACCACGCAACAGGGGGATGGCGCGGACGGCGGTGCTGCCGGCGTCGGCAATCAATATCGCATCCATACCGCCGGTGCGCGCCAGTTGCCGCGCCGCACCCGACAGGCCGGCCGCCGAACGATCATAACTTTGGGAGGACACCAGCGTGCCGCCAGCCTGTGTTACCGCCGCGCGCATCGCGGCGAGCGCACGGTCACCATAAACGCTGCGCGGCACCAGCGCGCCGAAATTATTGACCCCATGCGCGCGGGCATAGGCGACAACGCGGTTCACCGACTGGCCGGGTTCAAAGCCCAGCAAATATGTGCCGTTTCCGGCAACGCTGCTGTCGTTCGAAAAACTGATCAGCGGCACATTGGCCGCGCTGGCAATCGGGGCAACCGCACGCACATCATCTGCCAGCAGCGGGCCGAGGATAAGCTTATTCCCCTCCGCAATCGCCTGTTGCGCTGCTGCAGCGGCACCCGCGCCGGTATCATAAATGGTGATGCGCACCCTGTCCGAACGCGAATCGAGAATCGCCATCGTCGTTGCATTGGCGATTGATTCGCCCACCGCCGCATCGGGGCCGGTCTGCGGCACCAACAGCGCAACACGATGCCGCTCCGTATCGGTTGGCAGGCCGGTTGCAACTTCGGGCGTTGTCGTGGTTTCGGGCGGCGGCGCGGTAGTGCGCGGCACCATCGTGTTACAGGCGGCGAGCATCAGCCCCAAAAACAGCATGGCAAAATGCCGCAGCCAGCGCGAGCCTTGCCGCCCTATGCCATTTTCTGCCATGTTCGCTGTCATGTCACTGCCTCCCAAAGCCGGTCTCTATATCGTTCCAACGCCGATCGGCAACCTTGACGATTTGAGCGCGCGTTCGCATGCGCTTTTGGCCGCTGCCGATGTCATCGCGTGTGAGGATACACGCGTTACCGGCAAATTGCTCCACCTGATTGGCCTCAAACGCCCCCTGGTTCGGCATGACGACCATGCCAGCGATGCAGCGCGCGCCATGCTGATTGCCCGCGCGACCCATGAAATTATTGTGCTATGCTGTGATGCGGGCACGCCGCTCATCTCCGACCCCG
The DNA here is from genome assembly GCA_937957805.1 of uncultured Sphingopyxis sp. GTDB lineage: Bacteria > Pseudomonadota > Alphaproteobacteria > Sphingomonadales > Sphingomonadaceae > Sphingopyxis. The sequence continues at coordinate 3,570 of CALFXW010000196.1, read as the reverse complement.
GATACCGGCTGGTGCGCGATGCCCGCGCCGCGGGGGTGCATATATCGGCGCTACCCGGCCCCAATGCCGCCATTACCGCGCTGTCGATGTCGGGATTGCCAAGTGACCGTTTCCTGTTCGTCGGCTTTTTGCCCGCCCGCGCCGGACCGCGCAAAAGCGCGCTCCAAGAAATTGCTGCCACCCCTGCAACATTGGTCTTTTACGAAAGCGCCCAGCGGCTTGGTGCCAGCCTCTCCGCAATGGCCGAGATTTTGGGCGAGCGGGATGGGTTTGTCGTGCGCGAAATCAGCAAACTGCACGAATCGGGCGTGTCGGGCAGCCTGCGTGAACTTGCTCAACATTTTGCCACCCCGCCCAAGGGGGAAATCGTCATCATCGTCGCCCCACCCAAGGCGGGGGAGAGCGCACCCATGGACGATGATGGTCTGCGCGATTTACTGCGCGCCGCGATGGAGCGCGCGCCGCCCGCCCGTGCCGCACGCGATGTCGCGCGGCAAAGCGGTGTTGCACGCGACAAGCTCTATGCCATGGCGCTCGAAATTCAGGGCAAGACATGAACCGCGCGCGCGCCGAGGCACGGGGGCGGCGGGCAGAAGGCTGGGCGGCGCTATATTTGCGCGCCAAGGGCTGGCGCATTTTGGCGCGACGCGCGCGGGTCGGCCATGGGGAGGTCGATATTATCGCGCGGCGCGGGCGCACAATCGCCTTTGTGGAGGTGAAATGGCGCGCCGATGCTGCGACACTTACCGACGCCATCCATGCACATAGCCTGCGCCGGGTGGTCGCCGCAGCCGAAATATTGGCACCCCGCTATGCCAAAACGACCGATCAGGTGCGAATTGATGCCATTTTACTTGCGCCATGGCGTTGGCCGCACCATCTCCCCCATATCTGGGTCAAAGAGGGATAGTCGGACAGATGCGCGTCGCCGTTCAAATGGATCCGATGGAAAATATCCATATTTCAGGCGACAGCAGCTTTGCCCTGATGCTGGAGGGGCAGACACGCGGATATGACATCTGGCATTATCTGCCCGAAACTCTCAACTTTGATTCGGATGGCAGCCATGCGCGCCTGACTGCGCTGGCCCATCCTGTTACCCATGTTGAACGGCGCGAAGGTGCGCATTTCACCTTTGGCGATGCCGCGCGTATCGACCTTGTCGATGACGTCGATGTCATTTTGATGCGCCAAGACCCGCCCTTTGACCTTGGCTATATCACCGCCACGCACCTGCTCGAACGCATCGCCGACCAAACGCTGATCATCAATGACCCGCGTGAAGTGCGCAACGCGCCAGAAAAATTGTTCGTGCTCGATTATGCGCATTTCATGCCGCCAACACTGATTACGCGCGACATCGCCGAAGTGCGGCGGTTTCAGGCGATTCACGGCGACATTGTGGTCAAACCGCTGCATGGCAATGCAGGCGCCGCGGTGTTCCGCATCGGTGCCGATGGGTCCAATTTGGGCGCACTTACCGAATTATTCGGCAAAATCTGGCGCGAACCTTTCATGGTGCAGGCATTCCTGCCCGAAGTGGCAGGCGGCGACAAACGTATCGTCCTTGTCGATGGCGTGGTTGCTGGCGCCATCAACCGCATGCCGGGCAAGGGGGAAATAAGGTCCAACCTTGCCGCCGGCGGCTATGCCCAGCCAACTGATCTCAGCGCGACGGAACAGGAAATTTGCGCCGCGCTCGGCCCCGAACTCAAGAAACGTGGGCTGTTGTTCGTCGGTATCGACGTGATCGGGGGCAAATGGCTGACCGAAATCAACGTCACATCGCCGACCGGTATCGTCGCCATCGACAATTTCAACGGCAGCAACATCCCCGCGATGATCTGGGATGCAATTTCTGTGCGGCTTGCCGCACGCCAAGCCATGACCGCCTGATATTCGACAGCGATGACCGAATGGATCATCCAGCTCGTCGCAAATGGCGGCTATTGGGGCATTGCCTTCCTGATGGTGGTTGAAAATATTTTCCCGCCGGTGCCATCGGAACTGATCATGGGGCTGGGCGGCATTGCGATGGCAAAGGGGCAGATGCAGCTTGCCCCCTTATTGCTCGCGGGCAGCATCGGCAGCACGGCAGGCAATTATGCTTGGTATCTTTTGGGTCGGCGGCTGGGGTTGGCCCGGCTCGAACCATGGGTGCGGCGCTTTGGTCGTTGGCTGACCATCGATTGGGTGGATGTCGAACGTGCCGCCGCCTTTCTTCGCCGCCATGGACATTGGGTGGTTTTTGGCCTGCGCATGTCGCCCTTTTTACGTACGATGATATCGCTACCCGCTGGCCTCGCCGAAATGGGCCATGTGCGTTTCCTCATCTACACTTTTGCCGGAACATTGGGCTGGAATGCCGTTTTGGTCACCGGCGGATATTATCTCGGCCTCCATTTTTCCGATCTGCTCGACCAATATTTGGGCCCGGTGGTCATCGCATCGATCATTTTGTTCGTGGTGTTTTACCTCTGGCGAGTGGCAACATGGCGGCCGCGCGCCTGAAGCATCGCGGCAATCATCGCGCTACGCACCATCGCGGCGGCATGGCGGGCAAAGGCGGCATCCCGCCCGACACGCAAGGGCGCGGGCCAGCACAATACGGCATCGATTAGCGCCAAAATCCCGCATTCCGTAACGGTAGCTTCGCCATGCGAATCGATGGTTTTGGCCAGTTTTGCGACCAAATTCTGATGCAGCCTCATGCGCGCGGAAAAGAAATCGGGTGCGAAATCGTCAATATCCATAGTCGGATATAGGCAAAAGCCATGCCAATTTTTGGCTCTTCGCAAAGCGCCAATTTCTGCCAAAACCGTCCGTAAGGAGCTGCAGATACCGCCGGATTTTCGGCAGGATACGCCAGTTTGTCGTCACAATATGAAACATTTGCGCGGTAGCGCGGTTGCCAAAATGGCGGGGTTGGCAAGGGATTATTTACTGATGAGGCGCAAGTTCCCGCCCATGTCGATGAACTGGTCACCTCCCCCGGCGGGGCACGATGAGTCGGCGCGCGAGGCGCGTACGTCCAAGCTGTTGTCGGTCGAAATTTCGCGCGGCGGCGGCGGGCGTGAACGTGTCGTCGTGCGCAATGTCTCGCCCCATGGCATAGGGGCGCGCGGCGACATAATGCTCGTCCCGTGCGAAGAGGTGTCGGTCCATCTGCCGAATGGCGACATCCGCCGCGCTGTGGTGCGCTGGGTGCGTAAAGATGGCTTTGGCCTATATATTGATGAACCGATTGACCCCCAAAGCCTGCAAGTGCGTGCGGCGAGCGGCAGTGGCATCACGCCGCGCGATGCTCAATTGGGCTTTGTCCCGCTTCAGCATAAGGCGACAGCATCACGCAGCGGCTTTCAACGTAGCCACCGCGATCAAATCATCCACGGATCGAGCGGCTGGACGCGTGACTAGAGTTATTTTGAGCGAAATGGAACATTTCGCGGCTCGGAAATCACGGAAAAAAAAGGATATTTAGAGCCTGTTTCGATTCAATCTATTCGAAACAAGCCTCTAGGTCACATACCCATAAACAGGATTCCCAAGCGGCGTGAGTTCTGATTCAGT
>CALFXW010000195.1 GCA_937957805.1 uncultured Sphingopyxis sp. | reverse complement strand
CACTGAATCAGAACTCACGCCGCTTGGGAATCCTGTTTATGGGTATGTGACCTAGGGCAGCCGCTACCCCGATTTTTCCGCTGCATAGAGCGCGCGATATTGGTTACGGATGGTGACACGGTCGATCTTGCCGGTGCCCAGCACCGGCAAGGGCCCGTCACTTTCCCACATTTTGGCGGGGATTTTGAAGGCGGCGAGCTGCCCCTTCAGCCAATCGATGAGCTCGCTGAGCACCACCGCCTTGCCCGCTTCGAAATGCACCACCGCGCCGACGATTTCGCCAAATCGTTCGTCGGGCAGGCCGAATACCGAACATTCGCTGACCGCTTCATGCGCGTAAATCGCCGCCTCCACCTCTGGGCAGGAGATGTTTTCGCCGCCGCGAATGATGATGTCCTTTTTGCGGTCAACGATGAACAAATAGCCATCGGCATCCAGATAACCCAGATCCCCCGTACGAAAGCGCGCGTCGGCGGTAAAGGCTTCGCGGGTCGCCGCTTCATTTTCCCAATAGCCCGAAAAATTGGCAATCGAACGGATGGTGACTTCGCCAATGTCGCCGGTCGGCAACACCCGCCCACCATCATCAACGATCGCCAGATCGACGAGCGGCAGGCTGGCCGGGCCAGTGCTGTCGGGCTTGGCGATATAATTTTCGTTGATATTGCCGCAGCCGACCGCATTGGTTTCGGTGAGGCCATAGCCCAATAAGGGCTGGCCCCCGCCCATCCCCTCTGCCAGCCGGCGGACATGTTCGCGCGGGCGCGGCGCGCCGCCGGCGGCAAAGCTTTTGCAGCTCGACAAATCATATTTGGCGCGATTGGGGTGGATCAGCATCTCATAACTCATCAACGGCACGCCAACGAAATAGGTAATCTTCTCCTTTTCGATGAGGCGCATTGCCTCCTCCGCGTCCCATTTGGCCATCATCACCAGCTTGCGACCGATGGCAAAGCTTTGCAGCAGCACCGGCACTTCACCCGTCACATGAAACATCGGGACGTTGAGCAGGGTCGATGCCTGCCCGTCTGGCGCATTGCCCGCGACGGTCAGGACGTGGAGGATGGTCGCCGTCTGGACAAGGTAGTTGAACGTCCCCTGCACCACCGCGCGGTGGGTTGAATAAGCGCCCTTGGCTTGCCCCGTCGAGCCGGAGGTGAAGAGGATGGTCGCCAGATCATCCCCGCCGAGCGCAGGCAATTCGCCTGCACCCGTCGCACCCGCGCAAATCGGGGCGATGGCATCGGCAATTTTCTGTTCAATCGGCAGCACCAGCATCGGCCAGCCATCAACCCCGCCGCCCGCTTCGGCAATGCGCGCGGCGCGCGGCGCGTCGGCCAATATCAGGCGGCAATCGACCTGCTTTATACCCTCTGCCAGTTCCGCGCCCTGCCACCAGCCGTTGAGCAGCACCGCCACCCCGCCCGCCATCAACACGCCCATATAGGTGACGACCCAGCCCGGCGCGTTGCGCATGGCGATGCCGACCCTGTCCCCCTTGGCAATGCCATGGCGTTCGACCAGCGCCTGCGCCACTTGGCGCGCGGCGACAAATGTGTCGGCAAAGCTCAGCCGTTCATCGCCATCGACCAGAAATTCCGCCGCGCCATGCTGCATGCAGAAATAGGCGAAAAAATGGGTCAGATTTTCAGGCGCGTTGGAAATATAGGGCATTTTCTGCCCGCGCTGCTCCATCTCCCCCAGCTGGAACAGCTTGCCCTCCCCCACTACGGCGTCCAAGCCTTGTTGAATCTGGATGTCTAGCGGGCTGGGCATTTTTCTCTCCACTTGGCTTTTGTATATAGTCCCGACTATGAGGGGCCAGCTCACAGGAGGGAAGGCATTGATGCACTATCTGTTCGCTTTTGGCGCGTCATATGTCAATTTTCAGGATCTGGGGTTGGTGCGCGAATTTCATATCGGCCCGCTGCCGATCCGTTTTTACGCGCTCGCCTATATTATCGGCATCTTCGGCGCCTATTGGGCGGTGCGCCGCATGGTGCGCCAGCCCGGCGCGCCGATGGCCGACCGTCATATCGATGATCTGCTCTTTTACGCGATGCTCGGCGTCATTTTGGGTGGGCGCTTGGGCTATGTGCTCTTTTACAATTTTGGCTATTACCTCGGCAATCCGGCCAAGATTTTCGCGCTGTGGGACGGGGGGATGAGCTTTCATGGCGGGGTGATGGGGGTGACGCTCGCCATATATTATGTCGCGCGACGCAATGCCCTCTCCTTTCTGCGGGTGTGCGACTATGTCGCCTGCGTCGTGCCCTTTGGCATGTTGCTTGGGCGGCTGGCCAATTTCGTCAATGGCGAGCTGTGGGGCCGGGTCACCGACGTGCCATGGGCGATTATTTTTCCCGAATCGGGGTCGATGCAACCGCGCCACCCCAGCCAATTATATGAAGCGGGGTTGGAGGGGCTGCTGCTGCTCCTCCTCCTCAGCTATTTTTTCTGGCGCAGCGACAAACGCTATCTGCCCGGCTGGCTGGTCGGCTTTTTCGCGACCGGCATCGGCCTTGCGCGCTTCATCGTCGAATTTTTCCGCCAGCCCGACGCGCAATTGACCGAATTTGCCGCGCGCAGCGGCCTGTCGATGGGCCAATGGCTGACCATCCCGCTGATGCTGCTCGGCCTGTGGCTGATGTGGAGTGCCAAGGGGCGGCGGGTGCGCGTCGAACCCATAGCGGGCGGGGCGAGCATTGCCTGAAGCCAGCGGCGCGCCCGGCAGCATGGATGGCGATTTGGGCGCGCGGCTCGCCGCATTGATTGCGCGCGGCGGGGCGATCCCGCTCAGCCATTATATCGCCTATGCCAATCAAGCCTATTATGCCGGGCGCGACCCATTGGGGGCGGAGGGGGATTTTACCACCGCGCCCGAAATCAGCCAGATGTTCGGTGAAATGCTGGGGCTGTGGGTCGCTGATCTGGTGCTGCGTGCAGGCGTGGCGGATTTTGCGATTGCCGAACTGGGTCCGGGGCGCGGCACGTTGATGGCCGATATGCTGCGCGCGATGGAACGTCACGCAACGCCCGCGCGCGTCCACTTCATCGAAAATTCGCCGGTGCTGCGCGATCTACAGGCCGCAGCGGTGCCCCAAGCGATTTTCCATGATGATGTCCAGCACCTGCCGGGCGATCTGCCCATCATCGTCATCGCTAATGAATTTTTCGACGCGCTGCCGATTCGGCAATTGCGGCGCGGCGAAAATGGCTGGCGGGAGGTATATGTCCGCCTGACCGACGATGGCCAATTTGCCCCCTGCGATGGCGATATGCCGATGGATGCAGCGCTGCCCGCCGCACTCCGCCCCGCACCTGTCGGGGCCATCGTTGAAACCTGCCCTGCGGCATCGGCGATAGCATCTGCCATCGCTGATTTGATCGCGCGGGCGGGCGGCGCGCTGTTGGCGATTGATTATGGCTATGCTGGCGCGCGCATCGGCAACAGCTTTCAGGCGCTGTCGCGGCACCAATTTGCCGACCCCTTTGTCGCACCGGGCAGTCGCGATTTGACCGCGCATGTTGATTTTGGCGCGCTCAGCGCTGCGTTGGAAGGGGGCGGGCTGCGCGTGCAGGGGCCGGTCGGACAGGGCAAATTCCTGCGCGCGCTGGGGCTGGACGCGCGTGCGAACAGTCTGGCGCACGCGCATCCGCCGCGCGCCGGGGCATTGGCGGGGGAGGCGCATCGCCTGACCCATGCGGATGAAATGGGGACATTATTTCAGGTGCTGGCTGCGCGCAGTCCGGCATGGCCCGCCAGCGAAGGCTTCGCCGCATGACGATATGCACCCCAAAGTTGGCGGATGCCGACGAACTCGCCGCCATGGCCGCGCGGGCATGGGCCGAAACATTTGCCCATATGTATAGCGCGGCTGATCTCGCCGAACATTTGCGCGTGTGGATGCCACCCGCGCGCTGCGCCGCTGAAATAGCCGACCCTATGACATGGCCGATCCGCCTGTGGCGCGATGCTGCGGGGGTTTCGGGCTATATCAAGCTGGGGCCGATCGATTTTCCCCTGCCCGATGATTATGGCGATGCGGCAGACAGCATCGAACTCCACCATTTCTACCTCCTTTCCCGCGCCAAGGGGACGGGGGCCGCCGATGCGCTGATGGCTTGGGCGCTGGCGGAGGCGCGGCAACGTGGCAAGGCGCGGATATTATTGTCGGTCTTTGTCGAAAACCGCCGCGCGCAGCGTTTTTACGCGCGCCATGGCTTTGCCGAAATTGGCAAAAACCCCTATCGCGTTGGCGACCAGATCGACGATGATCGCATCTGGATGGCGCGGTTATGACCCCCTATTTGACCAGCAGCGCGCTCAATGGCGTGCCGCATGGATTTTTCACCCGCCAGGGAGGGGTATCGCGCGGCGAGTTCGCCAGCCTCAACTGCGGGACGGGTTCGAACGACGCGCCCGAATTGGTGGCGCGCAACCGGCGCATCGCCGCCGACGCGCTGATCCCCGGCGCGGCTTTGTGCGGTGTGTATCAAGTGCATGGGCGACAATGTGCCATGCTCGATACCCCATGGGCAGAGGCGGATAGGCCGCAGGCGGACGCGCTGGTAACCGCGACGCGCGGTGTCCTCCTCGCCATTTTGACCGCCGATTGCGTCCCCGTCCTGTTTGCCGATGCGACAGCGGGGGTGGTTGGCGCGGCGCATGCCGGGTGGAAGGGCGCGCTGGCGGGCATAACCGATGCAACGTTGGATGCGATGGAGGCAAAGGGCGCGTCACGCGCGCATATTCGCGCCGCCATCGGCCCGTGCATTGGCCGTGCATCCTATGAGGTGGATTTGGATTTTCGCACGCGCTTTTGTGATGTCGATGGCGAAAATGCCCGCTTTTTTCAGGACGGACGCACCGGCCATGCGCATTTTGACATTGCCGCCTATGTCGCCGCAAGACTGGCCGATGCAGGGGTGCGGCAGATTGATATATTGGGGCGCGACACCTGCGCCGAGCCTGCACATTTTTTCAGCTATCGCCGCGCCTGTCTGAACGGGGAAAATATCTATGGTCGGCAGATCAGCCTGATTGGGGTGGAACCATGAACCAAGCAAGCGACGCGCGCATCAGTCCACAGCGTTTCCGTTCGATTATCGCCGGGTCGGCGGGCAATTTGGTCGAATGGTATGACTGGTTCGCTTATGCGAGCTTTGCCATTTATTTCGCGCCAATTTTCTTTCCGGCGGGGGATGAGACGGCGAAATTGCTCAACACCGCTGCCGTCTTTGCGGTCGGCTTTATCGTCCGGCCGATCGGGGCCTATGCCATGGGGGTTTTTGCCGACCGGCGCGGGCGCAAAGCGGGGCTGACGCTGTCGGTTGGCCTGATGTTTGCGGGATCGATGCTGATTGCCATTGCGCCGGGATATGCCAGCGTCGGCATGTGGGCACCGGTGATTTTGATCGCCGCACGGATGATACAGGGACTGTCGCTCGGCGGCGAATATGGCGCGAGCGCGACCTATTTGTCCGAAATGGCACCGCGCAAAAACCGGGGTTTCTGGGCCAGTTTCCAATATATGACTTTGTGCGGCGGGCAATTATGCGCGATTTTCGTCGCCGTATTGCTGCAAAGCCTGCTCAGCGAAGCCGAATTGAGCGCATGGGGCTGGCGCATCCCCTTTGCCATTGGCGCTGTGCTGGCGCTGGCTGTCTATGTCATGCGCCGCAAAATGGCCGAAACGCAGAGTTTTGAAAATCTCGACCAGCGCCGTATGCCCAAATCGACGCTGCGCCATTTGTGGCGCGCGCACCGGCGCAGCGCAATTTTGGTTGCCATATTGTCAGCAGGCGGCGGGCTGGGGGCTTATGCCTTCACATCCTATATGCAGAAATATCTCTATAACAGCGTCGGTTTTTCCAAGGCGACCGCCACCTATATCGTTGCCTTTGGCCTGCTCTATTTCACCTTGATGCAGCCGGTTTTTGGCGCGTTGGGCGACCGTTTCGGGCGGCGGCCGATGTTGTTATTATTCGGCATTGGCGGGTCGCTGGCCGCCATCCCCTTTTTCCTGACGATGCAGCAGGTGACATCGCCCTATCTCGCGGCTGCTTTATTGCTGGTGCCGCTCACCCTCCAGTCGGGGTATAGCGCCAATAATGCGCTGGTGAAGGCGGAGCTTTTCCCCGCGCATATCCGTGGGCTGGGCGTCGCCTTTCCCTATGCCATCGGTAATGCGATTTTTGCCGGAACGGTCGAACTGGTGGCGTTGTGGCTCAAACAAATGGGGGTGGAGGGGCTGTTCTACCTCTATGTCGCGCTGATTATCGCCGCCGCCGGGGTGGCAACATGGCTGCTGCCCGAAACGCGCGACAATAGCCTGATTTTGGAAGATTAGTTTCGCTTCCAACCATCACCTCTGCTAGTCGGTGGGCAACCGAAAATTTGTGCAAGGATTGCCCATGACCGACACTTTGCCCCCCGCGACACCGCGCCGCAAACCCAAGCCCGCATCCACCCGCATTGCCGGGCGCAACCTGTCGCCCGCGACGCAGATGATGGGCTTTGGCTATGACCCGATGCTGTCCGAAGGGTCGCTGAAACCGCCGATTTTCCTAACCTCCACCTTTGCGTTTGAAAATGCGGCGGCGGGCAAACGCCATTTCGAAGGGATTACCGGCAAACGCCCCGGCGGGGCAGACGGCCTCGTCTATTCGCGGTTCAACGGCCCCAATCAGGAGATTTTGGAGGATCGGCTGGCGATTTGGGACGAGGCGGAGGATGCGCTGGTTTTTTCCAGCGGCATGTCGGCCATCGCCACCCTGTTTCTGGCGCATGTCGGGCAGAATGACGTCATCGTCCATTCCAGCCCGCTATATGCCGCCACCGAAACGATGATCGGCAAGATTCTGGGGCGCTATGGCGTCGAATATCTCGACTTTCCGGCAGAGGCATCGCCCGCCGAAATCGCCGATGTGCTGGTCGCAGCCAAGGCGCTTGCCGCGAAAAAGGGCGGGCGGGTCGCCATGCTCTACCTCGAAAGTCCGGCCAACCCCACCAACGCTTTGGTGGATGTGGAGGCGTGCCGCACCGCGATTGACGTTGCCTTTGCCATCGACGAACGCCCGCCGATTGCCATCGACAATACATTTCTGGGCCCGCTCTGGTCGCGCCCGCTCCGCCATGGGGCCGATATCGTCCTCTATAGCCTCACCAAATATGCCGGCGGCCATTCCGATCTGGTGGCGGGTGGCGTTTTGGGCGCCAAACGCTGGATCGACCCGATACGGTCAATGCGCAACATCATCGGCACCATTTGCGACCCCAATACAGCGTGGATGCTGCTGCGCAGCCTCGAAACGCTGGAATTGCGGATGAGCCGGGCTGGCGAAAATGCCCAGCGGGTGTGCGCATTTTTGCGCGACCACCCCAAGGTTGCGGGGATTGGTTACCTCGGTTTCCTGCCCGAAGGGTCGCAAAAGGACATTTTTGAACGCCATTGCACCGGCGCAGGGTCAACCTTTTCGCTGTTCATCAAGGGCGGGGAGGCGGAGGCTTTTCGTTTCCTTGACGCGCTAAAAATCGCCAAATTGGCGGTGAGTTTGGGCGGCACCGAAACGCTGGCCAGCGCGCCCGCCGCGATGACCCATTTGTCGGTGCCCGACGAACGCAAGGCGCGCCTCGGCATCACCGACAATCTGGTGCGCATTTCCATCGGCATAGAGGATGCGGATGATTTGATCGCCGATTTTGCGCAAGCGCTCGACATGGTGTGACGCGCGCCGCGCGCGCCGCGCCATATTTGCCATTGCGCGCCGCGCGCGGCTTGGGCAGGTTGCGCCCAGTCATGTCTGCCGATCCTGCCTATAACCTGACCGAACAGGGCCTGTTGCTGAGCGGGCGGCTGACGCTGGCGCGCATCGCGGGTTTTGATGCAGATGTGCGCGGCGCGGTGGCAGACCATCTGGCCGCTGGCGGCACCATAGCGGCGCTGGACATCAGCGCGGTTGAACGGATGGACACGGTTGGCGCGTGGCTGGTGACGCAGATAGCCGATAGCGCGGGTGCGCGGGTGCGCGGCGCCAATGCGGAGGGTGCGCGCCTGCTCGACGCGGTCGCCCGCGCGGCGGAGGAGCCGGTCGCCATCCGCCCCGAACCGATATTCCCGCTGCTGCGCGTCACCAATCAGGTCGGGCAGACGGTGCGCGACACGTTGGGCGAATTATTGGGCCTGCTCGGCTTTTTTGGCGAAGCCATCCGTTCGACCGGCGCTTTGGTGCGCCACCCCGGGCGCATCCGATGGGCGGCGCTGGTGACGCGGGTGGAGGTGGTGGGGGTCAATGCGCTCGCCATCATCGGGCTGATGTCCTTTTTGATCGGCATCGTCATCGCGCAACAGGGTGCGGTGCAATTGCGCCAATTCGGGCTGGAGATTTTTACCGTCAATCTGGTCGGGCGCGCGTCGGTGCGCGAATTGGGCCTGTTGATGACCGCAATCATGGTCGCGGGGCGTTCAGGTTCGGCCTTTGCCGCACAATTGGGGACGATGAAATTAACGGAGGAGGTGGACGCGCTGCGCACCATCGGCGTGTCGCCGATGGAGGCATTGGTGCTGCCGCGCGTATTTGCGACATTGTTGATGATGCCGCTGCTCGGCTTTTATGCATCGCTGGCGGCGATTTTGGGTGGCGGGCTGTTCTGTTGGTTCGGGCTGGAAATCCCGCCGCTGACCTATACCCAATTATTGCGCGACATCATCCCGATGACCGACCTTTATGCCTTGCTGATCAAGGCGCCGGTGTTCGGCATGGTGGTGGCGGTGACCGGCTGTTACCACGGCATGCAGGTCAAGGCGAATGCGGAGGAGGTTGGACGGCGCACGACCGATGCGGTGGTGCAGGGTATTTTCCTCGTCATCGTGCTCGATGCCTTTTTCGCGGTGTTTTTCACCGGGATTGGCTGGGACTGATGGTGGCGCAATCGCCCTTTGCCCATGCCGACGACCGGCACCCGCATGACGACATTGCGATAAAGGTGCGCGGATTGCGCAATGCCTTTGGCGCGCAGGTCATCCACGATCAGCTCGACCTCGACGTCCGTGTGGGGGAGATATTGGGCGTCGTTGGCGGTTCGGGCACCGGCAAATCGGTGCTGATGCGTTCGATCATCGGACTGCAGCATCCCGAAGAAGGCAGCGTCGAAGTATTCGGCGTTTCCACCATCGGCCCGGCGGACAGCGCGGCACAGCGCGACATCCGCCGCCGCTGGGGGGTGTTGTTTCAGGGCGGCGCGCTGTTTTCCACGCTGACGGTGGCGGAAAATGTGCAGGTGCCGATCCGCGAATATTTCCCCGCCATCAGCGATGATCTGCTCGACCGGATTGCCGCATATAAAGTGGTTCTGGCGGGCCTCCCTGCCAATGCCGGCCCCAAATATCCCGCCGAATTGTCAGGCGGGATGGTAAAACGCGCCGCGCTCGCCCGGGCATTGGCGCTCGACCCGGCCTTGCTGTTCCTCGATGAACCGACGGCGGGGCTCGACCCGATCAGCGCGGCGGCATTTGACGCGTTGATCCGCGATCTGGCAGATACTTTGGGGCTGACTGTCCTCCTCATCACCCATGACCTCGACACGCTGCACAGCGTGTGCGACCGGGTGGCGGTGCTGGCCGACAAAAAAGTAATCGCCATCGGCACGATTGACGAACTGGTCGCCAGTGACCATCCATGGATTGGCGAATATTTCACCGGCCCGCGCGGGCGGATGGCCGCACAAGCCGAGCAGCGGCGCGCGCACGGCGTGGCGGCACAGATGGAGGATAAGCAGCGCTGATGGAAAATCGTTCCAACAATGTGCTGGTGGGGGCCATCACCCTCCTCCTCCTCCTTGCGGTGGCGGGCTTCACCGTCTGGCTGGCCAACAGCGGCGGCGGCGCGCGCGATGAATATGATATTTTCTTCAAACAATCGGTCGATGGGCTGAACCGGGGCTCGCCCGTCCTTTATTCGGGGGTGCAGGCGGGACAGGTCATCCACATCGCGCTGTGGAAGCCCGACCCGCAATTTGTCCGCGTGCGGATTGCGGTGGACCGCGATTTCCCGATTTCGCAGGGGACAACCGCGACCTTGCAGGGGGTTGGCTTTACCGGCGTGTCGCAAATCCAGCTCGAAGGAACCGTCGCTGGCGCGCCCAGCCTGCCGCAACGCGGGCCAGCGGGCCGCCCGGTCATCCCCACCAAACGCGCCGGATTGGGGGAGATTCTGGCAACTGCCCCGCAATTGCTCGAACGATTATCGACGCTGACCGAACGGCTGACCGAACTGGCCGATGACCGCAACCAGCAATCGGTGCGCGCGATACTCGATAATGTCGAAAGCCTGACCGGCACGCTGGCGCGTAACGGGCCGCAATTGGATGCGAGATCGGAAGAGCGTCGTGTAGGGAAA
>CALFXW010000194.1 GCA_937957805.1 uncultured Sphingopyxis sp. | reverse complement strand
GAGACTGCCGGAGGCCCTGACATTAACCAGCGACACACAACGATTCGAGATCATTCGACACGGGCATCTTCGCACAGCGATGTATCCACTCTCACCGGAGACCCTCTCGGATGAGGACATCCTGGCACTCCTTTCCTATCTCGCCTCGCTGCGCGGCACCGCGCCCAATCTGACGCGCACCACGGTCAATGGCCATGGCATTGCCACCGCCGACTGGTTTGTGCTCGATCAATTGTCCGCCACCCGCAGCTTCAACTATCTGACCTTGCCTTCGGAAATCGTTGGCCGTCTGGATGTGTACAAGAGCCCGCAGGCGGACGTCGAAGAAGGTGGGATCGGCGGGACGATCAACGTCCACACACGCCATCCGCTTGACCTCGACGCTTTCACCCTGTCGGCGTCGCTGCAGGGCGTATATTCGGAACGTCGTGACAGTTTCGACCCGCAAGCGTCGGGTTTTGTCAGCTGGCACAATGAAGATCGCACCTTCGGCGTGCTGCTCGGCGCGGTTTATCAAAAGCGTCGCATCCGCCGTGACGGCGTCGAAGTGCTGGGTTATTTCACCCCGGGTGCTGCCGGCACGCCGCAGGCGCCCTCGTTGATTGGCTCGGCGCTCTTCCTGCAGGAACGCGAACGTTACGGCGGCAATATCGAACTGCAATTCCGCCCGTCGGACACTTTCGAAATCGCAGTGCGTGGCCTCTATTCGGTGTTCAACGCCAATAACTTCAACCAAAATTACCTTGCCTGGACGACGCAGGCGCTCGGCGGTGGGGGCACGATCACCGGCACAACGACGGTTGATAACACATTTGTTGCTGGCACTGTCACTTCGACCCCCGGTGGGCGCGCGGTAGTTTTCGACGCAATCGACCGTCTGGCCGAAGCGCGCACCATGTCGTGGGATGTCGATTTGAACTGGGATGTGTCGGATCGCGGTAAATTCCACCTGCTCGCTGGCTATACCAATGCGGATGGCGACACCGACTCGCAGCCCTTTTACGAAGGGGGCGCGCCGGGCAGCTTTACCTATGATCTGCGTGGCCGCGCGCCGCAGGTGCGCTTTACCGGCGTCAATCCGAATACGCCCAACGACCTCGCCTTTGACTTTGGGTCGCTGCACCGCATCACGAACGATGACAGCGAAACCTTCGTCTATGGCGATTATGAGCATCAGATTGATGCAGGGCCGCTACAAGCACTCAAATTCGGCTTAAAATATACCGACCATGACCGCACGACGACCTTCCTCGCCACCACATTTGGCAGCTTCTTCCTGCCCTTGTCGGCGACCGGCTGTAATGGCGGGCCATGCACATCGTCCAGCTTTGCCAATGGCACAACGCCTGCCGATTTCCTCAAGAATATCGCGGCACCGGGCACGCTCACCAGCTATTTCAACATTGACCGTGAACGGCTGCGCAGCATCTACTTCGGTCAGCCCGCCAGTGTTCGGGCGCGTGTATTGCTGCCTTCCGAAAACTTCACCATCAACGAACGTGCCTTTGGCGGTTATGTCATGGCGCGCTTGGGTGGGGATGATTGGAGCGGTAACATCGGCCTGCGTGTCGTGCAGACGCGTCAGCGCTCGACCGGCAATGTCACCGGTGTCCCAGCGGGCCCCGGCGTTGTTACCGGCAATCCGTTCGGCCTTTATCTGCCGACCACCATATCGCGCAGTTACACCGACTTTTTGCCAAGCGCCAATTTCAACTTCGACCTGTCGGACGAACTGAAACTGCGCTTTGGTGCGGCGCGGGTGATCGCGCGTGCGGATTATACCGACCTGGTGCCGCGCGTCAGCCTGAACCCCGGCACTTTGACCGCCGATGCCGGCGATCCGTTTGTGGAACCCTATCGCGCCAACCAGTTTGACCTCAGCCTCGAATGGTATCCGTCAAACGACACGATTGTCGCGCTGGCATTCTATTATAAGGACATCGAATCCTATATTGTGAACCGTCTGGTGCAGCGCACCTTCCCGGTGGAAACGGCAACGCCCAATCTGTCGCGCTGCACCGCTGCGGGTGGCGGCAATCCCAACCTCTACAACTGCGTGTTCGACGTCAACCAGCGTTCGAACGGTGCGGGCGGCACGAACAAGGGTGTCGAGTTGCAGGTTGTTCAGCCGATCTGGGGCGGCTTTGGCGTCAATTTCAACTACACATATTCGGACGCAGAATCCAATTCGGGTGACCCGATCCCCGGCAACTCGCGTCATGCGCTGAACCTCACCGGCTATTATGAGGATGACGCCTTCTCGGCCCGTCTGTCATATAACTACCGGTCGAGCTTCTTCATCAACTTTGACCGCGCGTCGCCGCTCAATCAGGCGTCGACTGCATCGCTCGACTCTTCGATCAGCTACAACATCAGCGACAATATTACCCTGTCGTTCGACGCGATTAACCTGACCAATGAGAAGATCGAGCAATATTCGGGGACGCGCAACCGCCCGCGCGCCATTTATGACAATGGCCGCCAATTCTACTTTGGCGTGCGGGTGCGTATGTAACCAACGACGCAAGCTTCCGCCGCCTTCCCCCTTTGGGTCGCAAGCCTGCTGGCAGGGGGAGGGCGGCGGCAGAAAATGCGCATATGCCGGACCCATAGATGATAATGGGCATGGCGAAGGGTTGGGGAATCGCCATGCGTTTGTGGGTTGTCGTTACTTTTCTGGTTGCTGTATTTTTGTGTGGAACTTCGGCGGCGCATGCGGATAGCAGCGTCGCCGTTTTTCCATCCCCGCGAGCCGCGCAATGGGGCGGGGCGTCGGTGGATTTTTCTGCTGGCGTTCGCGTCGAGCGGCGCCATGTGCCGCGCAGCGCACGGGCGAGCGTCGCGGCGGTGCAACAATATCTGACCGTCAGCCATTTGGCCGACCGGGGGGGGCGCGCGTTGCCGCTGCGTTTCCGCCAGCGTCCCGGCTTTGCGGCGGAGGGCTATCGCCTGACCATTTCCGCTGACGGCGCACTGGTTGAAGCCAGCACAGCCAGCGGGCTTTTTTATGGTGGCATCAGCTTTTGGCAGATTTTGACCGCCACGCCCGATGGGCACATCGCAACCGGCATCGTGGAGGATGCGCCCGCGCTCGGCTGGCGCGGCGCGATGCTCGACAGTGCGCGCCATTTCCAGTCGGCAGAATTCGTCCACCGCTTCATTGACTGGATGGCGGCGCACAAGCTCAACCGCTTTCACTGGCATCTGGTCGATGATCAGGGTTGGCGCGTTCAAATCCGCGCCTTTCCACGCCTCACCGAAATCAGCGGCGCGCGCACCCCGGCGAGCGTTGCGGGGGCGCCGATTTTGCCCGAACATCGCGGCTATTATACGCAGGCCGAGATACGGGAGATTGTCGCCTATGCCGCCGCGCGCGGCATAACGATCATCCCCGAAATTGAACTGCCCGGCCACGCCCTGTCGGCCATTCGCGCATATCCGCAATGGGGGATGGGCGTGGCGGTGCCGGCGGGGGTGGAATCGCACTGGGGTGTGTTTCCTTGGCTATACAACACGCGCGAACCGACCTTTGCCGCGCTGGAACGGATTTTGGCGGAGGTGATGGGCCTGTTTCCCGGGCCATATATCCACATTGGCGGTGATGAAGCGGTCAAGGACCAATGGCGCGCTTCTGCCGAGGTTCAGGCGCAGATGCGCGCGCTGGGCATCGCTGACGAAAACCATCTGCAAGGCTGGTTCATGGAACGCATCGCCCGCTATCTGGCGGCGCATGGGCGGCGGGCAATCGGCTGGGACGAGATTTTGGAGGGGAATGTCGGCCAATCGACGATCATCATGTCATGGCGCGGCGTGTCGGGGGCAGTGGCCGCTGCGCGCGCAGGTAATGACGCGATTTTGTCGCCCGCGCCGCAGCTATATTTCGATCATGTGCAGGGGCTGGAACGCGACGATCCGCCCGGGCGCGGCGGGGTTATTGACCTTGCCAGCGTGCTCGCCTTTGAACCGCTGCCCGACGGTGTGACGCGGGATCTGGCGCATCATATATTGGGTGTGCAGGGCAATTTATGGACTGAACATGTGCGCACCGAAGCGCGCGCCGCCGCCATGGCCTTTCCGCGCCTGTCCGCGGTAGCAGAAGTGGGCTGGACGGGGCACGGCAGCCGCGATTTTGGCCGCTTTTTGCGCCGGCTTGCCCCGCAAATGGCGCGGCTGGAGGATTTTGGCCTGCGTGCCGCCGACAATGTCTGGCGGGTTGATATTGCCGCCCGCCCGCTGGCCGATGGCGCGGAAATCACGCTTTCGAATCAGGCGGGACTGCCGATGCAATATTATGTCGATCGGGGGGCGGCGCAAAGCTACACTGGCCCCTTCGCCGTGCGCCTGCCCGCCGAAATCAGCGCGCAAGCCTTGCTCGACGGGTTGGCGGAGGGGCGAATGGCGCAGCGGCGCATCGATACTGCCAACATCCGCACCCTTCACAGTCGCGGATTGACGACGTGCAGCGCCAAAGTGCCGCTGATGCTGGAGGATGATTTTCCCGCCGATGGCCCGCGCGCCAGTTTCCAGATCGACATTCTCGACCCCTGTTGGGTCTATGCTGACGCCGACATGACGGGCGTCAGTAAGATTGCGATCATAGTCGGGCAAATCCCGTTCAATTTTCAGGTTGGGCGCGACCGTGACGCCATTCGCTTTCCTGCGCGGGAAAGCGCGGCGGGCGAATTTCTGGTTTATGCCGGTGGCTGCGATGGCGAACGCATCGCCACTTTGCCGTTGGCGAGCGCGGTCGGTAACCCCGGCCTGACAAGGCTGGAGGCCAGCATCACGCCGATCAACGGTGCCACCAATTTGTGCATTAGGTACAGCGCGGATGGGCCTGACCCGCTGTGGGCGGTCGATAGTATCGCGCTGCTGCCGGGGGCAGGGGGATGAGCGAACTTATTGTCCATGCACCATTTGCGGCGCTGCTCCGCCCATTGGCCAGCGTGCCGGATGCGGTATTCGCCGAAAAAATGGTCGGCGACGGGGTGGCGCTCGAACCCTTGGGAGAGGATGTTTTGGCACCCTTTGCTGGGCTTGTCGTCGCGGTGGCGCCGACCGGCCATTCGCTGACGCTGCGTTCGCAAATGGCGGGGCGCGCCGTCGACATATTGCTCCATATCGGCATTGATTCGGTCGCAATGGCGGGCGCGGGCTTTGAACCACTGGTGCGCGAAGGTGAATCTTTTGCGGCCGGTGCGCCGCTGTTGCGATTTGACCTGGACCATTTGGCGCGCGGTGCGGCGGCGACGATAACGCCGATGCTATGTACCAATACTGGCGCGATTTTGCGCCAGATTGCGCCCTATGGGCGGGTTGATGCAGGTGCACCGATTTTTGCGGTGGCGCTGCCCAGCGAACGGCCGGTCAGCAACGGCAGCGCGCGTGAAAGCGCGCATTTGACCCATGTGATTGGCCTGCCGCATGGCATCCATGCACGGCCAGCCGCGCGCATCGCGGCGATGGTGCGCGACTATGCGGGGCAGGTGCGGCTGAGCGTCGGGGCATCGCACGCCAATGGGGCGAGCAGCGCTGAATTGCTGGCGCTCGGCGCGCGTCATGGCGATGAATTGCACATTCGCGCCATCGGCGATGAACCGCGCGGCCTTGTCGTCGCGCTTTCGCAACTGCTCGACGAATTGGCGGCGGCAGAGGCGGCCCGCGGTGAAGGGGCAGCGTCCGGGCAACCCGTGCCGCTGGCCAGCGCCAGCGTGCCGGGGATGATTGCCGGGATTCGCGCCGCGCCGGGGCTGGCGATTGGCCCCGTTTGGCGTGCCGATGCAGCGGACGCAGCGGTGGCTGAAAGCGGGGGTGATGCGGCGACAGAGCAGAGCGTGTTGGAACAGGCGCTCGCCGCGCTGCGCACCAGCCTCACCAGCCGGGCTGCGCGCGAAAATGGCGCTGCGCGCGAGATTTTGGAGGCGCACCTCAGCCTGACCGATGATCCCGCGCTCCATGCAGATGCACGTGCGGCGATATCTGCGGGCAAGAGCGCGGCCTTTGCATGGCGCGGCGCATCACGCGCGATGGAGGGGCGTTTTACCGCGAGCGACGTTGCGCGGCTGCGCGAACGGGCGGTGGATTTGCGCGATGTCGAACGGCAGTTATTGGCGCTGATCCTTGGGGATTCGCCCCGCACCGCGCCCGCGCCGCCGGGGGCGATTTTGATCGCGCAGGATGTCGCGCCATCGACGCTGATTAACGCTGCGCCCGGACAATTTTCCGGCATCGCGCTTGGTGGCGGCGGGGCGACCAGCCACGCGGCAATATTGGCGGCGGCCAAGGGGCTGCCGATGCTCGTCGCGCTGGGGGACGACATATCGGCTATTGCCGATGGGACACGCGTCATCCTCGATGCGCAGGCCGGGCTGCTCCACGGCGCGCCCGATGCGGCCACGCTGGCCGAAGCCGAGCAGGCGATCACCGCGATGACCGCCGCCGCTGTGGCGGCGCGCGCAGCGGCAGGTGCCGACTGCCATCTGGCTTGCGGCACGCGGATAGAGGTTTTTGCCAATCTGGGCAGCGTTGATGAAGCGGCGGCAGCGCGCGCGGCGGGGGCAGAAGGCTGCGGCCTGCTGCGCAGCGAATTCCTGTTCCTCGAACGTGATCACGCGCCCGATGTCGATGAACAGGCAGCGGCCTATGGCGCGATTGCAGCAGGGCTGGAGGGGCGGCCGCTCATCATCCGCACGCTCGACGTCGGGGGGGATAAACCCATATCCTATCTGCCCTTTGCGGCGGAAGAAAACCCGGCGCTGGGGCAACGCGGCATCCGTTTTTCATTGCAGCGCGCCGATCTGCTCGACGTGCAGTTGCGCGCGATGCTGGCGTCGGTGCCGACCAGCCAATTGCGCATCATGCTGCCGATGGTGGTCGATGTTGCAGAGGTGACGGCAGTGCGCGAACGGCTCGATGCGCTGGCGGCAAAGGCGGGGGTAGGTGAACGGGTGCCGCTCGGCATCATGGTCGAAACGCCTGCGGCCGCCATGCTCGCCCAAGAACTGGCGGCGGTGGCGGATTTCCTGTCCATCGGTTCCAATGATCTGGCGCAATATATGTTGGCGATGGATCGCACCAATGCAGGGCTGGCGGGCCGGCTCGACGCGCTCCACCCGGCCGTATTGCGCGCGATGGATATGGCGGCGCGCGGCGCGGCGGCGCATGGTCGCTGGCTGGGCATTTGCGGCGGTCTGGCGGCAGACCCGCTGGCCGCGCCGCTGCTCGTCGGGTTGGGGTGCAGCGAATTGTCGGGCAGTATTGCGAGTGTCGCGGTGGTGAAGGCGGCGCTGGCGCGCGTCACCATGGCGCAATGTCGCGCATTGGCAGCGGAGGCGCTGACGATGGCCGATGCCGCTTCGGTGCGCACGCTGCTGCAAAGGGGGATGTGATGCTACAGGCGCTTCAATCAAAATTGCAGCCATTGGGCCGCGCGTTGATGCTGCCGATCGCGGTGCTGCCGGTCGCCGCGCTGATGCTGCGGCTGGGGCAGGGCGATTTGCTCGACATCGCTTTTCTGGCAGCGGCGGGCAGCGCGATTTTCGCGCATCTGGGTCTGCTCTTTGCCATTGGGGTCGGGGTTGGCCTGGCCAAGGAAAATCATGGCGCGGCGGGTTTGGCCGGTGCGGTTGCCTTTTTGGTGCTGACCGAAGGGGCAAAGGTGCTGATGGTCGTCGCGCCCGATGCGGTGCCAGCGACCATCACGGATGCCGCGCTGCGCGACACGCTGATTTCGGTTTGGAAAGACAAGGAATTGGCAAAATTGTCGGTGCCCGCCGGGATTTTGTCGGGGGTTAGCGCGGGTTGGCTCTATAACCGCTATCATGCGATCAACCTGCCGACCTATCTCGCCTTTTTTGGCGGGCGGCGCTTTGTGCCGATTGCGGCAGGCTTTGCCGGATTGGTGGGTGCCGTGCTGTTCGGTTTGGGTTTTCCGCTGCTCGAAAGCGGTGTGGATAGCCTGTCGCACAGCGTCACCAGCGCGGGGCGTTTCGGCCTATTTGCCTATGGCCTGCTCAACCGGCTGCTGATTGTCACCGGCTTGCACCATATATTGAACAATCTGGCGTGGTTTGTGCTGGGGGATTTCGGCGGGGTTTCGGGTGACCTCAACCGATTTTTCGCGGGGGATAAGAGCGCGGGCGCCTTTATGTCCGGCTTTTTCCCGGTGATGATGTTCGGCCTGCCTGCGGGTTGTCTCGCCATGTATCGCGCGGCGCGCCCCGAACGAAAAAAAGCGGTCGGCGGAATGTTGTTGTCGATGGCGCTCACCAGCTTTCTGACCGGCGTGACCGAACCGATTGAATTCACCTTCATGTTCGTTGCCCCCTTGCTCTACCTCCTCCATGCGGTGCTGACCGGCATTTCGATGGCGCTGATGGATGCGCTGGGTGTTCACCTCGGCTTTGGGTTTTCGGCAGGGCTGTTCGACTATGTGCTGAACTTTGGTCTGGCAACCCGACCTTTGATGTTGCTGCCGGTGGGCGCAGCCTATTTCGCCATATATTATTGGGGATTTTCCTATGCCATCCGCCGGTTCAATCTGGCAACACCGGGGCGCGAACCGGATGAGGTCGCGACGGTGCACGTAGCGATGCCGCGCAGCGAACGTGGCGCGGCCTATGCCGATGCGCTGGGTGGCGCGGGCAATTTGCGCAATGTGGGGGCATGTACGACGCGGCTCCGACTCGAACTGGTTGACCGTTCGGCGGTGGATGAGGGGCGGTTGAAAACACTGGGCGCCAAGGGGATAATTTCGGTCGGCAGCGATGGTCTGCAAGTCGTCATCGGGCCGGAAGCGGACAATATTGCGGGCGAAATTCGCGCCACCTTGCGCGATGGTGTAACGCCGCCGCCGCAAGCCGCCATCGCCGCTGCCAATGCCGACGCCAGCCTGCCCGACACATGGCTGGCGGCGCTGGGCGGCGCGGCGAATGTGCAGGCGGCGGAGTCGCACGGGTTGCGCACTATCGTCGCGCTCGCGTCGCATGATGCGATCGACCATGGCGCACTCGATTCGCTATTTCCTGACCGCTGGCAGGTGACCCGCAACGGCTTGGTGCATCTTATCGCCCAATAACAAGGCGTTGGCTGGCCGCACTGGCCAGCGAAATATGCCTTAAGTTCCCCTCTTGTTCCTATAGAACAAATGCGATACACAGCCCCTGCGCGGCGACAATTGCGGAGCGCCGCCGGAGTGGCTAGACGTGGGGAGGACAGGGATGTCGGCTCAATTGAAACTTATCGAAGGCGAAAAAATGGCCAATAATGCAGAACGCCAGCGCGCGCTTGATGCTGCGCTTGCCCAGATAGATCGTGCCTTTGGTAAGGGGAGCGCGATGAAGCTGGGCAGCCGTGAGGCGATGGAGATTGAATCTGTCCCCACCGGTTCGCTGGGGTTGGATATTGCGCTGGGTATCGGCGGTTTGCCGCGCGGGCGGATTGTCGAAATCTATGGCCCCGAAAGCTCGGGCAAGACGACTTTGGCGCTCCATGCAATTGCAGAGGCGCAGAAAATCGGTGGGACGGCGGCCTTTGTCGATGCCGAACATGCGCTCGACCCCATTTATGCGCGCAAGCTTGGGGTCGATATTGACGAACTGATCGTCTCGCAGCCCGACACGGGCGAACAGGCGCTCGAAATTGTCGATACGCTGGTGCGTTCCAATGCTGTCGATGTGCTGGTGATTGATTCGGTAGCCGCGCTCGTCCCGCGCGCGGAAATAGAGGGGGAAATGGGCGACAGCCATGTCGGCCTGCAGGCCCGTTTGATGAGCCAGGCGCTGCGCAAATTGACCGGCTCTATCTCTCGCTCACGCTGCCTCGTCATCTTCATCAATCAGGTGCGGATGAAAATCGGTGTCATGTATGGCAACCCCGAAACGACGACAGGGGGCAATGCGCTCAAATTCTATGCGTCGGTGCGGCTCGATATTCGCCGCACCGGCCAGATCAAGGATCGTGACGATATCATCGGCAATACGACGCGGGTGAAAGTGGTCAAAAACAAGGTTGCGCCGCCGTTCAAACAGGTCGAATTCGACATCATGTATGGCGAGGGCATCTCCAAAGTTGGCGAAATGCTCGACATCGGGGTCAAGGCCGGGATTGTTGAAAAATCGGGGGCTTGGTTTTCCTACGACTCAATCCGCATCGGGCAAGGCCGTGAAAATGCCAAACAATATCTGAAGGATAATCCGGAGCTTATGGCTAAACTCGAAGCGGCCATTCGCGGCAAAACCGAAGAGGTTGCCGAAGGGATGATGACCGGGGCCGATGCAGGGGATGACGAATAATATTTGCTTGTCGCAATGCGCGGGAAAGGATGGAAAGGGGGCGGGGTCGATGATGCCGCCTCCTTTGCTTTTCCCCGGTCATTTCGGCACCAGCAATGT
>CALFXW010000193.1 GCA_937957805.1 uncultured Sphingopyxis sp. | reverse complement strand
GGCCAGGGGGTGGGTTATACGCTCTCATCGTCTATTTCGTCGTCCAGACGGTCGATGGCTATGTGATTGTGCCGATGGTTGCCAAACGCACCGTTGACCTCGCCCCCGCGCTTGTTCTGGGCGCGCAACTATTGTTCGGCGCACTGTTCGGCATTTTGGGGCTGGCGCTCGCCGACCCGATTGTCGCTGCGATCAAGGTGGCGCTCGAAAAAAATGCGGCGCGCGGCGCTCGGGTGGGGGATGCGGCAGCGCAAGTCACGGCGGGCGCCGAAAATATAAGGCGCAGCGGCGCGGCCGGGCGGATTGCATCACGCCTGAAAAAACAGGATTAGCGCCAAGAGGTCGAGGGGGTGGGTGCATTTTTAGCTGGGGTGGGCTTGTTCAAACCGGATCCCCGCTTGCGCGGGGATGACAAGAAAGTGCTCGCGCAGAGAGCAAATCCCCCTCCCCTGAAGGGGAGGGGTTAGGGGTGGGGATTTTCATACTGGATTCCGGCCTTCGCCGGAATGACGAAAGGGGAAACACTCGCATCATGCTCCGGCGATCGAGCACAGAATCGCCGCGCCTCCTCCCGCTTCCTCTTTGCGCCTCTCTCGCCAAGCGACCCGTTGCACTCGAAAATAATCTAGCGGGGGGCGTTAACCCCGCATCACTGCCCCGGCGGTGGCCCGCCCGGCGCGCCAGCGCCCGCTTGGCCCTGTTGCATCTGCTGCATCATCTGCTGCTGCATCATCATCTGCTGCATTTCTTCGCGGGTGCGGATCGCCACCACCTCCACATTGAAGTCAAGGTCGCTGTTCGCGGGAATCGGCCCTTCGCTACGTTCGCCATAGCCGAGCGCGGCGGGGATATGCAGCTTGTAGCGCCCCCCCACCTGCATTTGTTTCAACGCCTGTGTAAAGCCGGGGATCAGCGCGCCATCGGCGGCGGGAAAGGGCACGCCCTGGTTCGAATCGAACACCGTGCCGTCGGCCAGCTTCCCCTCATAATTAACGACGACAAATTGCTCCGACGTCGGGAAAGCGCCGGTGCCCGCGCGTTCGGTGACAAGTGTGATGCTCGGCGGGTTGGACAGGAATAATGCCCATGCCACCGCGCCGATCAGGATCGCGGCGATTCCCAGCCACAAAATGGTGATGCCCGTGCGCGAAACGGCGGGCAGCGGAACGGCGGTGGTCGACATAAATTCCCCCAGCATGCGGTGGGCCAGCCGATACCAGCCCTTGCCAAGCGGCTATAGCGGGCCGCGCGGCGCGCGCAACAAAAAGGGCGCTCGATCCATCATGGAACGGCGCCCCTTTTTGATTTGACCGGCCCCCGCAAAGGGTTGGTCAAAAATGGCAGATTCTACCGAACGCCGTCGCGTTCCATACGCTTGCGTTCCATCTTGCGAGCGCGGCGCACAGCAGCGGCGCGTTCACGCGCGCGCTTTTCGCTGGGCTTTTCATAGTGGCGGCGCAGCTTCATTTCGCGGTACACACCTTCGCGCTGCAGCTTTTTCTTGAGCGCGCGCAGGGCCTGATCCACATTATTTTCGCGAACGATAATCTGCATATTCCGCCACTTTTCCTTCGTAAGAGGGTTTGATTCGTCTGGCGAACCATACCCATTTTCGCGGCAATAGAAAACCGCCGCCCGCGAATCCATCCGCGTCGTTGGCGCGCCGTTAGCAAAGCCCCACAGGCATTTCAACCTATGCCGCGCGAATTTGGCAATTTCCATGGCAGTATCGGCAGCCAGCATCGACTTTGAGCGTAAAAGATAATCGCCTATCGCGGCGCGGCGCGTAACGCTATGACGCACGGCATGG
This sequence comes from uncultured Sphingopyxis sp., assembly GCA_937957805.1. Lineage (GTDB taxonomy): Bacteria > Pseudomonadota > Alphaproteobacteria > Sphingomonadales > Sphingomonadaceae > Sphingopyxis. Next base: position 8,605 of record CALFXW010000193.1, on the reverse strand, counting down.
TGGGGAAAAAGCGCGATTTTGACCTTTATGCAGCCGATTTATTCGGCGAGTTGCATCTGGCGGAAGCAGCCGCACCGACGCGCGGGGACGGCCTTCGTGCGCTGTGGCCGGGACTGGCGCTATGCGCGGTGGCGGCGGGCGCGGCGGCGTGGCTTGCCGACCATTATAATTTTCCGATCATCCTGCTCGGCCTCCTCATCGGCCTGGCGCTCAATTTCGCGGCGCAGGATAAACGCGTTCACGCCGGGTTGGATTTGGCATCGGGGCTTTTCCTGCGCATCGGCATCGTGCTTTTGGGGTTTCAGGTAACGGTGGCAGAGGTGGCGACGCTGGGCTGGGCGGGCTTTGGCGCCATCCTCCTCATCATGGTGCTGACATTTGGTGCAGGGGTTTTGGGTGCGCGCATATCGGGCCAGTCGCCCTATGCCGGGATCATCGCGGGCGGCGCCACCGCCATTTGCGGGGCGAGTGCGGCGCTCGCGCTCTATGCGCTCATCGGCAAGGAACGGCTCAGCCAAGCGCAATTCGCCCTCACCCTCATCGGCATTTCGCTGGCGAGCGCGGTTGCCATGTCCTTTTACCCCATGCTCGCCCAGCAATGGGGCATGGGGGACAAGGCGGCAGGTTTTTTGATCGGCGCATCGATCCATGATGTCGCGCAGGCTATCGGCGGCGGGTATAGTTTTTCCAACCCGGCGGGGGTTTATGCAACGATCGTCAAATTATCGCGCGTTACGCTGCTCGCGCCGGTGGTGGTGCTGGTCGGCCTGTGGTTGGGGCGCAGCGGGGTGGCTGCGGGCGGCAAAGAAACGCCGCTGTGGCGACGTTTTGCCCTGCCGTGGTTTGTCAGCGGATTTCTGGCGCTGGTGGCGGTCCACAGCCTCGTGCCCGTTGATACGCGGATTGCGGCAGGCGCGCTGACGCTCTCCAAAGCGCTCCTCCTCCTCGCGGTCACCGCCACCGCCATGCGCTCGCGCCCCGACCTGCTGCTGCAACTGGGCTGGCGTGCGGCGGTGCCGATCATCAGCGCGACATTGGTCAGTTTTGCAGCCGCGCTGAGCCTGACCCATTTGCTATTTTAGCGGCGGGTAATCGCAATAGCCGCGTTCTTCACCGGTGTAGAGCAAGCCATAATCGGGCTTGGTGAGCGGGTGGCCGCCCGCAATACGCACGGGCAAATCAGGGTTGGCGATAAAGGCACGGCCAAAGGAAACCGCCTGCACTTGGTCGGAAAGCCGCGCCAACGCGCTGTCCGCCGTCAGCATATTATTGGCCACCAGCGCACCGTCATACAGCGCGCCAACCCTGCCCAGTGTGTCCGGGCACGCATCGCCCATATCAACAATGTGGAGGTAGGCGAGGTTGAGCGCCGATGCGCCCTGCAAAAAGGGTGCAAAATCCCCCCATGGGTCGCTGACATCCATGCCATTATACGGGTTGCCGGGCGATATGCGAAAACCGACCCGTCCCGCGCCGACAGCTTGGGCCATGGCGCGCAGCACCATCAGCGGGAATGTCGCGCGGCGCGCCGCATCCCCGCCATAGCCATCGTCGCGCTGGTTGCTCGCCGGGTTCAAAAACTGGTTGATGAGGTAACCGCTCGCGCAATGGAGTTCGACCGCATCAAAGCCCGCTTCGATTGCGTTGCGCGCGGCAGTCGCAAATCCATCGGCCAGCGCAGGCAGTTCGTCGGCATCCAGCGCGCGCGGCATGGCGGTTGGCACCGGCACACCATCGGGGCCGGGCACCTTGCCGTCCATGGCGATGGCGCTGGGCGCGATAATATCCGCCGCATAGCCCCGGTTGGCCGGAACAACGACGCGCCCGCAATGCATGATCTGGAGCGTGATGCACCCACCCGCGCCGTGCACGGCATCGGTCACCCGCCGCCAGCCATGGATTTGTGCCGCGCTGTAAATGCCGGGCGTGCGCCAATAACCCTTGCCCTCTATGCTGGGCTGTGTCCCCTCAGTCACGATCATTCCGGCGCTGGCGCGTTGGCGATAATATTCGACCATGATAGCATTGGGCACATCATCCCCCCCGGCGCGATCACGCGTCATTGGTGCCATGATGATGCGGTTTTTTAGGGATATTTCCCCCAGCTGCACTGGTTCAAATAGTCGCGCATGCATACGTAAATTACCAATCATATGGATGTATTTTGTTCAAATGCGTTATATATGATGGCCAAATATACGCAAATGAAGGATGATGCCATGTATGATTTTTCCGGCAAAGTCGCCATTGTGACGGGTGCTGGCGGCGGCATTGGCCGTGCGAGCGCCATGGGCTTTGCGCGCGTCGGGGCGGCGGTCATCGTCTCGGACGTGCAGGATGCCAAGGGCGAAGAAAGCGTCGCCATGATCCGCGCCGCGGGCGGTGATGCCCATTATCAGCGCTGCAATGTTGCGGATGCGGGGGAAGTAGCGGCATTGGTCGATGCGGCGCTGCAACATTATGGGCGGCTCGACTTTGCGCATAATAATGCCGGCATCAACGACCCGATGTCGAACCAGTGGGATGATGATATTTGGGCGCGTGACATATCGGTCAATCTGACCGGGGTGATGATGTGCATGCGTGCGCAAATCCCCGCCATGCTCCAATCGGGTGGCGGTGCCATCGTCAACACCGCGTCGATCAACGGGATTGTCGGCAACCCCAGCCAGCCCGCCTATGTCGCCAGCAAGCATGGCGTCATCGGCCTGACGCGCAGCGCGGCGCTGCGTTATGCGCGCGAAGGGGTGCGCATCAATGCGGTGTGCCCCGGTGTGGTCGATACGCCGATGGTAGAGGCGGTGGTCAAAGTGCCGCAATATCGCGAAGCGATCGAAAAAATGACCCCGATGGGGCGGATGGCGACACCCGAAGAAATTGCCGCCGCCGTCCTGTGGCTCTGTTCGGACGGGGCCAGCTTTGTCACCGGCCACCCGCTGGTGATCGATGGCGGGGCAACCGCTATCTGAGCATGTCGCCCCCCATGCGGACGGGGTAGGGGGTGGGCGTTCATCTCCCCCGTTCGTATCGAGCGTGTCGAGATAGGAACGGGGGGGATTTTTCATACTGGGGTGGGCGCTTTTCACTGGATTCCCGCCTGCGCGGGAATGACAATGGTGGAAACGCAGCGCCAAACACCTCCCCGATACGGGGAGGGGGACCGCCGCGCAGCGGTGGTGGAGGGGTATTTGGTTTCGCGGGGATCCAGTGAAAGGGAACTCCCCACCGGGCTATTAGTCCCCACCCCTAACCCCTCCCCTGAAGGGGAGGGGAATGGCCTCGCTGCGCCTCTGGGCGAAACCTGAATCAAACCCCGCACCCCCTCCCCGTTCGTATCGAGCGTGTCGAGATAGGAAGGGGTAGGGTGCTTTTCATACTGAACCCCTGCTTTCGCAGGGATGGCCGATGGCGTTACCCCGTCACCCCCCAAAGCGCGGGATTTGATAATCGGGGCGCAACCAGCGGACATGCCCCGCCGCTTCCTCTGCCGCGCGCTGGGCGTTTAACGCAACCAGTCGGGCGACAATTTCCCCCGCCGTCAGGTCAACCGGCCAGCCATATGCATCGGCGACCGCGCCATCCAATTGTTGGTGCAGCCGGTCGATAATCGCGGCACGAGCCGCCGTTGCGCGGCGCTGATCCGCCGGGTCAAGCCCCGCGCCCGCGCGTAATTTTTCGCGCAGATTATATATTTCGGTCATCGTCAGCCCGGGGGTTTCGGCCAGCGCGGTTTTGCGCGTCGCGTCCAGTTCATCCGCCAATTCGGCGATCACCGCGCGCTGACCATCGCTGGCGTCGGGAAAGGGAAAGGGGTCGAAAATCTGCGATTTATTGTAACGTGGGCGATCCTCCAATGTCCCGCCCATCCCCAGCGCCCAGTCGCAATGCACATTGGACGACAGCACCCCCAGCATAAAAGCATCATCGCTGCCAATGGCGACCAGCATATTATCCGGCAAAATTGCTGCATCCAGAAATTGGAAAATGCGGTGCTTGGCGGTTTCAACAGTGGCAATATAACGCGGCGTCGCGCCCGAATAATCTCGGAATGCGGGGGCCAATTCGCCAAACAGCCACCAATTATCTTTTCTGGTTTGTCGCCGATTCTTATCCCTTTCGGGTTTCACGCTGGTCAGCAAATGCTGATAGACTTCGGGGAAACGGGTGCGCACCTGTTTTTCATCCAGTCCGAACAGGTCGATAACCATGGCATCGCGGCTGTGCTGTAACAGGTCGCGCCCGTTGCGATATGGGCGGATGTGACGTTCCAGCCCGTCCCGCCGCCCCAACCCCATATCCACCGCTTGGGCGGGGGTGATAATAAATCCGGCGCCGTGCAGTGCGACGCCACGAGAGGAAATCCCTTCATTGGCTTTTAATGCCACGGCCGATGTTACATCCGAACCCAGCGATAAATCGGGGTTGATCCGTCCATGACGGGCCTGTTCGTTCAGGCGCGGTGTGTCGCTGTCCAGCCCGGTTTCGCCGGTAATTTCCACCAACACCCCATCCTGCGCGCCGCGTGCGGCCACGCTCATCGCAATGCGCACGGCGGCCGCGTCGCGTGTCGCCTTTGTCCATGGGTGGTCGGCTATGGCGAGGGTGAGGGACAGGCCCTGCCCCCCCGCCCTTTCTGGGGCGGGGGATAGGTGGGGCGCTCCCTCCCTTAAGCCCTCCCCCATGTGGGGGGAGGGTTGGGTGGGGGGTGCAAGGTGCGTGGGGGGCGCAGGGTGCGTGGGGGGGGATTTGGCCAGATACCCTGCGATCACTCGGCGGCTGAATGTCTGGGTTATGCTGTTGGTGGTCACAAAACCGAAACGGACCAATGGCGAACCATCCGCCACCAAAATATGCGCCGCCCTGTCCCACCATTGCATGACGAAATCGGCGCTTTTGGCCACACGCGGGTTCGCCCGCCACAATGTTTCGCAATAATCATCGCCCAATTGCCGGCGAATATCCTTGCCACCAATGAACGGCGGATTGCCGATGATAAAATCCGCCACCGGCCAATCGGGCTGGGCGGGGTTGGCGCTGTCCACTTCGCCGGTTTCGGTGCGCGCCAGCACCGCATCATAACCCGCGTGGCCGCCGAAATTAATATTGCCAAATTGTTTCAGCACCGGGTCGGGTGCGGCATCGGGGTCATTTTTCATCCGCCAGCGCAACCAGCCGATCCACAACACCAGTTCGGCAATGACGGCGGCACGCGGGTTTAATTCCAGCCCCAAAAATTGCTGCGGCCCCACCTGTGGTTCGGCATTGCCACCCATTTGGCGGATGGTTTCAACCACGTCCCCTTCCAGCCGCATCAGATTTTCCATCGCGACATACAGGAAATTGCCCGTCCCGCACGCCGGATCCAAAATGCGCAGCCCCGCCAGCCGCGCGTGAAATGCGCGCACATCTGCCAATGTCGTGGCCGCCGCCCATTCGGCGTCCAGCACATCCATGATCGTCGCCTGCACCAGTCGTTCGACATAGGGGCGCGGGGTATAATGCGCACCCAGCTTTGCCCGTTCGCTGGCAGTCAGCGCCTGTTCCAGCAAGGTGCCGAAAATCGCCGGTTCCACCTTTGTCCAGTCGGCCTGCGCCGCTTGGTATAATTCGCCAATATCCGCGTTCGACAGGCTATATGTGCGGGCGCTGGCAAACAGCCCGCCGTTGAAAAAACGCACGTCCCCACCCAGTGCGAAACTATATCGCTCACCCCCCGGCACCGCCATAACCTGCCATAATTGGCGCAGCCCCGGTTCAAAGGCGGCGGGGTTTTCGCGCGCCTGATCCAGAAAATTGGCAAAGGCTTTGGGCGGCAGCAACCCCACATCCTCTGCAAACATGCAGAAAATAACGCGCATCAGGAACAGCGCGCTTTCCTCTATCGCCAGCGACCGCACCTGATCGCTGGTGCCACGGGTTTTCAGTTTCTGCGTATCTTCCAGCCATTTGGAAACATCCGCCAGCCGCCGCGCAATGTCGCGCGACACCTCCGCCGATTTGGCGCGCGGGTCAATGCTGGCCGGGTCGGTCCAAATCGCGCGGAAAACAGCCTGCACGTCAGGGTCAGCAAAACGTCCAATTTCAAAACGGTAACTATGCTGGTCGGGAAAATGCCCGTAACCGCGCCCATTGCCCGACCAGTCGAAATAAACTTCAAACGCCCGACCCACATCGCAGACAATCAGAAATGGTGGCCATGGGTGGTTGGCTGGCAAATTCACCGCATATCGTTTCGCCTGTGCCAGCGCGTCGCGCATCAACCGGTCATATCGCGCGCCCGATGGGGATGCCGGGGTATCCGTCGGCACGTCGAATAATTGCGCCTGCGCCTGATCGGCGGCGGATAATTTGGACTGTTTCGCCTCCAATATAAAATGGCCGCGTTTATAGAGGTCGATGGCACCTGTGTTGCCGCCCGCACCGCCGCCTGCCACCGGCCCTTCGAATTGATAATCGCCCAGCGTTCCCGCCGACGCCGGTTGCGGGGCGGGCAAATCCAGCACCTGACAAAATTCGTTCAGGAACAAGCCATAATTGGCACGTTCCGCCCCGCCGGTTACCCCCAGCCATTTTTGAATGAAATCGTCAATCGTCACACCATGGGCTTGTGCCCGCACCCTGCCCCGCTGGCAAGTCCGGTGCGATTATTCCGTCAGCGCGCGTTTATATATGCTGACGCGCGGTTTTTCGAACAATTGCATCACCATCGGTTCAAAGAAACTGAGCGGCGCGCTGTCATAATTGGGGTCAAAGGCCGCCTGATCATATTTTTCACAAAAATGGGCGCATGCTTCAAAATGCGGGTGGCCGCGAAATTGTTCACGCATGTCGCGGTCATTGCCGAGGAAGTGAAAGAAATAATAGCCTTGGAAAATGCCGTGCTGCGCGCAGATCCAATGCTCCTCCTCGCTCACAAAGGGTTTCAAAATCGCCGCCGCAATGTCCGGATGATTATAGGCACCCAGCGTATCGCCAATGTCGTGGAGCAGCGCCATCACGACATAGCTGTCGCTCTGCCCATCGCGGTGCGCGCGGGTTGCGGTTTGCAGACAATGCGTCAGCCGGTCGACCGGAAAGCCGCCATAATCCCCGCGCAGCAAGTTCAGATGGTCGAGCACACGCCGCCCGCCCGCAGGCGCAAATTCGCTATAATGGCGCTGGATGATCGCCCAGTCCTCTGCCGTGCCATTGTCCATCGCGGTAAAGCGCGCGCGATCCTGCGCATCGGGCACCAGTGCGTCCATCACCATCCTCCTCCAACGCGGACAGGCTGAACCCGGCGGCGCAAAAGGTCAATGCTTATGGATATTTAGTCGGCGAGGCACAGGCACGGGCACGGGCGCGTGCGCTGTGCACCCCGGCCCTAATCCCCTGTCAGAATCCGGTCGACCAATTGTTGCACCGTCGGGGTGAAATTATTGGAATAAAAGGGGTCTTGCTTGAAACGATAGGCTGAATGGCCGGCGAACATCAGATTATTTTCAACATCGCCGTCATGCGCAATCGATTGCAGCGTCTTTTGTATGCAGAAACTGCGCGGGTCGGCCAATCGCCCGGTGGTGAAATCATCATGGTCTTTCCACGATGAAAATTGGCAATGCGACAGGCAGCCCATGCAATTGGTCTGATCGGTGCGGATGGTTTCACGCGATTCGGGCGTCACAAAGACAATCGTATCGTCGGGCGTCTTGAGCGCGGTGATGAACCCTTCGCGTGCCCAATGGCGCGCGCGTTCGCGGTCATCGGGGGTGACCCAGAAATTCTTGCCCTTCACCCCGACGTCAAGCTGGACGATATGGTCACCCGCCTCCACCTTGGAAAAGGGGATCTGCCGTTCGCTGCGCGCCATAAGTTCGCGCAAAAACGGCGTTTTGACGGCGGAGGAATAAAATCCGGTCGGGGAAAAACGGTGGAGCAGCACGTCGCCGGGTTCCAGCGTGCGCAACTTATCCTTCCACGATTGCGGAATCGGGCTTTCCTGTGTCAGCAGCGGACGGGTGCCGAATTGAAAGCTGATCTGGCCCAATTCGGGGTTGTCGATCCAATTTTCCCATTCGCGCAGGCACCAGACGCCACCCGCCATGACGATTGGCACGCTATCACTGATACCCTCTGCCCGCATCGTATCGCGCAGCGCCTTGACGCGCGGATAGGGGTCTTCGGGGCGCAGCGGGTCTTCGGCGTTGGACAGGCCATTATGCCCGCCCGCCAGCCACGGGTCTTCATAAACAACCGCGCCCATCCATTCGGCAGCCTTGTGATAGGCGCGTTTCCACAGCGCGCGAAATGCGCGTGCAGATGAGATGATCGGGAAATAATATACGCCATAGGATGCCGCGATTTCCGACAATTTATACGGCATGCCCGCACCGCAGGTAACGCCGGTGACCATGCCGCGTGTGCGTTCCAAAACGCCGTGCAAAATCGGCTGCGCGCCGCCCATTTCGCCCAGGCCCGCCGTCAGCACCAGCTTGCCCTTGAGCGTGCCCCAGCCGTGCTGGCGCGCCAGCGCGCCAAAGGTTTCGTAGGTGCCTTGCAGAATACCCTGCGTGCCGATGTAGATCCAGCTGCCGGCGGTCATCTGGCCGTACATCATCAGGCCCTT
>CALFXW010000192.1 GCA_937957805.1 uncultured Sphingopyxis sp. | reverse complement strand
ATCACCCACCGCTTCGGCAGCTTCAGTTCCTCTGCCATCAAACGCATGATCTCGCGATAACAAAGCACCTCCGGGCCGCCGATATCGAACACCCGGCCCACCGTCGCCGGCTCCCGCAGCACACCCACCAGATAGGCAATCACGTTCTCCACAGCTACCGGTTGGCAGAGTGTACTGACCCAGCGCGGCGTCACCATCACCGGCAGCCGCTCCACCAGATAGCGGAGTATCTCGAATGATGCCGACCCCGACCCGATGATCATCGCCGCACGGAGAACCGTAACCGGCGCGCCAGCGCGGCCCAACCCGACCTCGACCTCTCGCCGCGAAGTGAGATGTTCGCTCAACCCCTGCCCGGTCTCCCCCAGCCCTCCGAGATAAATGATCTGTGGCACACCAGCCCTCACTGCGGCTCGCCCGAACGTCTCCGCGAGCGCCAGATCACGGCGCCGATACTCCAGGCCCGCTGCATCCATCGAGTGCACGAGGTAGTAGGCGGTGTCGACGTCGGCCAGTGCCCGATCGAGCGCCGCGGTGTCGCCCGCGCTACTTGGCCAAGGTCGCGGTGGTCGCGCCGGCGGCCTTGAGCGCGGCGGTCAGATCGATCGTGACCGGCTCCTCCACGATCATCATCTCGCACAGGTCCGAGTTCGGGTCGTAGCAGACCATCACCGGCATCGGGTCGGCCTTGGTGTAGTAGGCGAGGTAGACCGGCTTCTGCGGGCAGCCACCGCCCCGCGAGCGCTTGAAGCTCAAGGCCGCGCCATCGATCTTGATCGCCACGTCGGTCACGCGCTGCGTGCCGGTGGGGCACGCCGTGCCCTCGACCAGCGCCGAGCCGGCCTGCGACGGATGCGTCGCCGCGGAGCCGGAGCCCGCGGCGGATCCGGAGCCCGTGGCGGAGCCCGCGGCGCAGGAGGAGCCCCCGGCGGTGGCGGCGCCCTCGTCGTGGTAGAACAGCCGCCCCAGCGCCAGCGCCTCGGCAAAGCTGGTGCGTTCAGACAGAAAACCATAGCCGGGATGCACCGCCTCTGCCCCCGTCGCCTTGCATGCGGCGATGATCTTCTCGGCAATTAAATATGACTGCGCAGCAGGCGAAGGGCCGATATGCACCGCCTCATCCGCCATTTGCACAAACGGTGCGCGCGCATCCGCATCGGAATAGACCGCAACGGTGGCGATGCCCATGCGGCGAGCAGTCTTGATGATGCGGCAGGCAATTTCGCCACGGTTGGCGATGAGGATTTTTTTGAACATGACGGCTCCCAAATTGCCCAAATTTGGCCGTCACCCTGAACTTGTTTCAGGGTCCATCGTGCCACACACACGAACGGCCTTTGCTGATAGATGGATGCTGAAACAAGTTCAGCATGACGATTTTGGGTCATTCTCCAGAGTCCTTCTCGTCCGACTCTCTAAACGGTGCTCTGGACTCTAGCGCCCACACATTCTTATCAGTTTGAGACATTCTTGCGCCGATCTCGATCAGTAATTCGACCGTCGTAGATTCGTCTGCGCCTACAACAGCGCACAGACGTTCGATGCTGCGCCAAACATATTTGTTACCGCTCAATTCTCTCGTGAGTCGTTCGCGTCGCTTTTCGGCCAGCGAGGTCGCACGTATGTTTTGCAGGTGATGTGTTAGATAAGTCCCCGCCAAAGTCGTCCCAGCACCAATTATTGCTCCGAGTATCGTTGCACAGCCTTCACCCACTGCTAGCCTCCCCCACCGGCGGCATATTATGCCCCAACAGCCGCAGCACATCGGCGGCCCAGTCCACGATATTACTCCCCGGCCCGTCATTGCGAGGAGCGTAGCGACGCGGCAATCCAGTAGCGGCCCCGGAGTCTGGATTGCTTCCCCCGGAACAAGTCCGGGGTCGCAATGACGGTGATGCTAGTTTCACTGCGCTGCCTCCAACGCCTTGCAAGCTCGCCCCTTTATTTCTCTAAGTGGCTCCTCCGCTTCCATCGCACGCAGCCCCAATTTCGCCAGCATTGCCGCATCCCGGTCATCACCCGCATTGGGCGCGGTCAGGAGTTTGTCGCCAGTGAAAATGCTGTTGGCACCCGCCATAAAGCAGAGTGCCTGCGTCGCTTCGCTCATGCTCTCGCGCCCCGCGCTCAATCGCACCATGCTCATCGGCATGGTGACGCGCGCGACCGCAATCGTGCGGACAAACTCTATATCGTCGATCTTAGCGAGCGGCGTGTCGGCCAGCATATCGCCCAGCACCGTGCCCTTTACCGGCACCAGCGCATTGACCGGCACGCTTTCGGGATGTTGCGGCAGGGTGGCGAGCGTATGGACAAAACCCACACGGTCGGCGCGCGTTTCACCCATGCCCACGATGCCGCCGCTGCACACGTTGATGCCTGCACGGCGCACCTCGGCCAGCGTATCGAGCCGGTCGGACATTTTGCGCGTGGTAATTGCGGTTTCGTAATATTCGGGGCTGCTGTCGATATTATGATTGTAATAATCCAGCCCTGCCTCGGCCAGCATATCGGCCTGTTTGGGGCTGAGCATCCCCAATGTCATACAGGTTTCCATCCCCATTTGCCGCACCCCGCGCACCATTTCGACGATGGCGGGCATGTCCCTGTCCTTTGGGTTGCGCCACGCCGCGCCCATGCAGAAACGCTTGGATCCGGCATCCGCCGCCTGTGCCGCCTTTTGCAGCACCGCCTGCACATCCATCAGCTTGGTGGCTTCAACCCCGCTGTCGGCCTTCACCGATTGGCTGCAATAGCCGCAATCTTCGGGGCAGCCGCCGGTTTTGATGCTGAGCAGGGTGCATAGCTGGATTTGCCCCGCCGCATGATGCGCGCGGTGGGTTTGGGCAGCGCGGAACAGCAATTCGGTAAAAGGCAGATCAAACAGTGCGGCGATTTCATCGCGCGTCCAGTTGGTGCGCACTTCGGTCATCGGCAATTTCCCTCGTCATGCTGAACTTGTTTCAGCATCCATGGCGTGATGCTGCGGCCTGAGACCATAGACCCTGAAACAAGTTCAGGGTGACGAAAGGAGAGAGGTGGCGGTTCGCGCTTCATGCTGCATCCTCCAACGGGGGCATATTATGGCCAAGCAGGCTCAACACATCGGCGGCACATTCGACGATGTTGCTGCCCGGCCCGTAAATGCCCTGCACCCCTGCTTTGCGTAGAAAATCATAATCCTGCGGGGGGATAACCCCGCCCGCGACAACCTTTATATCGCTGCGCCCTGCGGCTTTCAGCCCGTTGATCAGTTCGGGGATCAATGTCTTATGGCCAGCGGCAAGGCTAGACGCGCCAACCGCATCGACCCCGTTCGATATTGCCAGCACCACCGTTTCTTCGGGGGTTTGGAACAAGGGGCCGGAAATAATCTCGAACCCCATGTCGGCAAAGGCGGACGCGACGACATTTGCCCCGCGATCATGCCCGTCCTGCCCCATTTTGGCGATCAATATCTTGGGCTTACGCCCCAAACGCCGTTCAACCGATGCGACACCGGCCACCACCTGCTGCCAGCGCGGATCATCGGCATAGGGCGCGCCATAAACGCCCTTTACCGGCTGAGGCTGTGTCCCGTAACGCTGGAAACTTTCCTCCATCGCGGCGGATATTTCGCCCAAAGTCGCCCGCGCCCGCGCGGCATCGACGGCCAAAGCCAGCAGATTATTTTCAACGCTGGCCGTGGCCGCCGCCCCTGCGGCCAGCGCCTTTAGCGCCACCTGACACACGCCCTCGTCCCGCTCGGCCTTCATCTTGTTGATCCGCGCTATCTGGGCGTCGCGCACCTTGGCGTTATCAACCTCCAGCGTTTCGAGCAGGTCTTCATTGCCAAGACGATATTTATTGACGCCGACAATCACATCATCGCCGCGATCCACCCGCGCCTGTCGTGCGGCAGCGGCTTCCTCTATCATTGCCTTGGGCCAGCCAGCGGCGACCGCCTTTGCCATGCCGCCCTCCGCCTCGACGCGTGTGATAATCTCCCACGCCGCATCGACCAGTTGCTGGGTCAACGCCTCCACATAATAGCTGCCCCCCAGCGGATCGACGACATTGCACATGCCCGTCTCTTCCTGAAGGATGATCTGCGTATTGCGGGCGATGCGCGCCGAAAAATCGGTGGGCAGCGCAATCGCTTCGTCGAGCGCATTGGTGTGGAGCGATTGCGTGCCGCCCAGCATTGATGCCATCGCCTCAATCGTCGTGCGGATGACATTATTATAGGGATCTTGTTCGGTCAGCGACACGCCCGAAGTCTGGCAATGGGTGCGCAGCATTTTGCTGCGTTCGTCCTCAGCCCCGAGCTGGGTCATCACCCGGTGCCAGAGCACGCGCGCCGCGCGCAGCTTTGCCACTTCCATGAAGAAATTCATGCCGATGGCGAAAAAGAAACTCAGCCGTCCGGCGAATTTGTCGATGTCGAGGCCCGATGCCACGCCATATTTTACATATTCCATGCCATCGGCAATGGTGAAGGCCAATTCCTGCACCTGTGTCGCTCCAGCCTCCTGCATATGATAGCCGGAGATGGAGATGCTGTTGAATTTGGGCATCTCGCGCGATGTATAACCGAAAATATCGCTGATAATCCGCATGCTCGGTTCGGGCGGGTAGATATAGGTGTTGCGGACCATGAACTCCTTTAAGATGTCGTTCTGAATGGTGCCGTCGAGCAGGTGGCGGGGCACCCCCTGCTCCTCCCCCGCGACGATGAAAAAGGCGAGGATGGGGATGACTGCGCCGTTCATCGTCATTGAAACCGACATCTGGTCGAGCGGGATGCCGTCAAAGAGGATTTTCATATCCTCGACGCTGTCAATTGCGACCCCTGCCTTGCCCACGTCGCCAACCACGCGCGGATGGTCGCTGTCATAGCCGCGATGGGTGGCAAGGTCGAAGGCGACGCTCAGCCCCTTTTGCCCGGCGGCAAGGTTGCGGCGGTAAAAGGCGTTGGATTCCTCCGCTGTCGAAAAACCGGCATATTGGCGGATTGTCCATGGCCGCCCGGCATACATGCTGGCGCGCACCCCGCGCGTAAAGGGCGCAAAACCGGGAAGACCGGGGTCCGCCGTCACATCCTCG
>CALFXW010000191.1 GCA_937957805.1 uncultured Sphingopyxis sp. | reverse complement strand
GACTGGGCCGAGGCCATCGTGGCCGCACTGGGTGGCGGCGACCTCGGCGCGTACGAGCGGGCCACGGCCGAGGTGTGGGCATACATCGACGGCCTCGTCGACGAACGACTGGCGATGCTCGACGCCGGCGACGACCTGCCGGTCGAGTGGCGACACCGCAGCGAACGCTACTTCGAGAAGCTCGCCACCCCGGACATCACGATTGCCGACCTCATCGGCGAGGTGGACCCGATCAAGGTCGCCGAAGGGAAGTACCTCTCCGACGAGCTGACCATCCACTACGGCCTCATCCCGCGCACGAACCGCGGCATCTTCTGCGTCAATCTCACGACCGGCGAGCGCGACGACGGCGAGTTTGGCCCGCTGACGCGCGAGGCGGTGCTGGCCGCCGACCCGCGCGAGGCTGCGGCCAAGTTCTGCGACCGGCGCGAGTGGTACTACCACGAGCTCGCGCGCGTGAACGCGAAGCTCGGCGTCTTCCTGCTGGGCTGGCTGAACCGGCTCAACGCGCTGCGCCGCGAGGCCCTGTCATGACCCCGACCCTGATCTCAGTCCCCTGGCTGCGCCGAGTCGTCGGCCTGCTGGGCGTGCTGCTAGCGCCGGTGCTCGTCATCATCGCTGGCGAGCGCGAGTCGGTCTCGGCCTACTACCACTCGCCGGCGCGCGATGTCTTCGTCGGCTGGCTCGTGCTCATCGCCGGCTGCCTGGCGGCCTACCGTGGGCACGACGCGTCCGACAAGTGGTGCGCCCGGGTTGCGGCTGCCGGCCTGCTGGTGGTGGCCTACGTGCCCACCGGCGGCGCCACCGGGCCCTACCACCTGGCCGGCGCGCTCACCTTCTTCGGCGCCTCGGCCGCGCTGTGCTGGCGATTCGGCTTCGGCAGCCGGCCCAAGACCTTCCGCGCGCTGTCCGTGGCCATGGTGGCCTGCATCGCCTGGGCGCTGCTCGCCGGGATCTCCGGCGGGTCGATCTTCGCGCCCGAGGCTCTGGCGGTCGTGCTGTTCGGCGCCAACAGCGCGGGCAAGAGCACGATCCTGCACGCGTTGGCCTACGTTCACGAACTCCTCGCCCGCGGGGACGCCGACATCGATCGCACGTTCCTTGGCGGGGATGTTCTCGCGCAGCCAGCGCTCGCGCAGCCTGGGCCCCCAGGCGCCCTGGGCGTCGCAGAGCTTGAGGGCGACGACACGGCCGGTGATGGTGTGGGTCGCCTCCCAGACGACCGCCGAGGCGCCGCGGGCGAGGGGCCGCTCGAGCCGGTCGACACCGCCACTGCCGACGCCTATTTCGCGTCGCGCACGCGGGAATCGCAAGTCGGCGCGGTAGCTTCGGACCAGTCGGCGCCGCTGGATTCGCGCGAGACTTTCATGCAGCGCTATGCCGGCAGCTACCAGGAAGACCGCCTGCGCAACGACTGGCTGCTGCTGCTGGGCCAGCGGCGCGAGTGGGGTCAGTTTGCCGATCTGCACCCCCACTACCGCATGTCCGACGACCGCGAAGTGCGCTGCTATGCCCTGCTGATCGACCAGATCAAGGGCACGGCGCCCGCCAGCGCTGCCGACGATGTGCGCAGCAACTGGTATGCGCTGCGCGATGCAGACGACGGCTGCACGCACGCTGCGGGAGAGCTGTACAGCTACAAAAAGCTCTCGGCCCTGGACATCTGGCGCAAGGCCCGCCTGGGCGCCGAGGCCAACCGTTCCCGCGTGGTGCGGGCCGCGGTGGAGATCGTCGCGCCCGAGGCGCTCACGCAACTCAAGGAGGTGCTGGACTCGCCCAGCAAGTACCTGTTGGCGCGCAACATGGCAGGCAGCAGGGTGCGCCAGGAGCTGGTGCTGCTCGCGCTGATCAAGCTGGCCTCCGGCGACCCCGACAGCGCTGCGCACCAGCTCGACAGCAAGTGGAGCGAATACCTTTCTGCCGAGGAGCGCAACTGGGCCTGGGGCGTCATCGGCAAGTCTGCTGCGCAGAAGCTCTCGGGCAGCGCGCACGGCTATTTTTCCAACGTGACGCGCAACAGCCACCTGAACGACGATTTGCTGGGCTGGAAGGTGCGCTTCATGGCTAAAAATCCGTCTCTTTCAAATTACAGGGGTGAAGCAGGTGCCAATGAGAGCACGCCGTTCAAATCAGGCCGCGCCGCTAAGGGATTCGCGCGTCAAAGTCAACCGTTCACGCGCCGATTTGCGCCAAACCCAGCCGCACCATGTCGTTTGCAGTCAGGTAACGCACCGAATCAAAGGGGGTGGCGTTGGTCAATGCATAAAAACGGCTGGCGGCATCGATGCTCATCCCCATTTCGCGGTAATAATCAATATAGCCTTGGTTGACCGGATCATTGGCGGCAAAATCAGCCGGGCCATGGCCATCGGCATCCTGCCACGCATGGACGCCAAATTCGGCATTGGTAGCGGCGATACGTTCGCGCCCGGCGAGGAACAGGTCAACCGCGCCCGAACGCACCGAACCGCCTGCGGGCACGATGGTGATTAGCCCGGCGCGCCGCACCGCGCGGGCGAGCAGGCGGTTGGCGTCTTCATCGACCGATCCGGGGCAATCGACCATGACAAGGCGGCGGATGCTGGGGTAACGCGCCAGCATGCGGGCAAAGGCGGCGGGGCTGTCGCTATCGACCGTGCCGATCATTTCCACCGTGTCCGCGCTGACGAGGAAAAAGGGGCCAGCGGCATAAATGGGGGTGCGCGACGGGGCGGCGGCGTCATCGACCGCAGCCTCATTGATCCAATCGCCAGCGAAACGCTGTGCGGCATCGCCCTTGGTGGCGGGGGATTTGTCGCCATCATCGACGATTACCCAGCCGCTGTCGCTTTCTTCGCTGATCGTCAGGCTGGCATCATCATAAATGCCGCTATCGACGCGAATCTGTGCTGTGGCCGGCTGGGCAAACAGCAATGCCGCCAGCGCCAGAAACAGCGTTTGAACAGAAAAAAGGCGTGATTCGCGGGCCATCATGCTGCCCGCATTGCCGCGCGCGTCGTTGCGACCATCCCAACAGGGGCGGTCAAATGCCAATTAACCTTGATTTTCTGGATGGTTATTGGGCGTGCGATTTTGGCGCGCCCTTACCCCCCTCGACAGGGTTTCAGCCCCATGCCAGACGTTACGGCAACCGGCCCGCACATGGGGGCGGAAATAAAGGATTTCCCCTATCACCGCCATCGCCGCCACCACCGCATTCATCGGGCTCGACGCCCTGGGGGTGGAGGTGCAGTGCCAGATCGCGCCGGGCATCCCCGCCTTTGTCATCGTCGGCCTGCCGGACAAGGCGGTGGCCGAAAGCCGCGAACGGGTGCGCGCGGCGATGCAGGCGGTCGGCCTCGCGCTGCCGCCAAAGCGGATTACCGTCAACCTCTCGCCCGCCGACATTCCCAAGGAAGGGTCGCATTATGACCTGCCGATCGCGCTCGCTTTGCTCGGCGCGATGGGGGTGGTCGATGCCGAGTTTCTGGCGTCCTATATTGCGGTGGGCGAATTGGGGCTGGACGGGCGATTGGCCCCGACGCCCGGCGTGCTGCTCGCCGCGCTCCACGCCAGCGCCGAAGGAAAGGGGTTGATCTGCCCCGCCGTGCAGGGGGGGGAGGCTGCTTGGGCGGGGGAGGTGGAGGTGGTGGCCGCGCCCGACCTCACCGCATTGCTCAACCATGTCAATCATTCGGGACATCTGCCCGCCCCGGTGCCGGCGGCGGCACCTGCGCCTGAAAACCGGCACGACCTTTGCCACGTCAAGGGGCAGGAGGTGGCGCGCCGCGCGCTCGAAATCGCGGCAGCGGGCGGGCATAATCTGTTGATGGTCGGGCCGCCGGGGGCGGGTAAATCGATGCTCGCTGCCTGTTTGCCCGGCATATTGCCCGAATTGACCCCGGCAGAGGCGCTCGAAGTGTCGATGATTGCGTCGGTGGCAGGCGCGCTCGACGGTGGGCGGTTGGTGCGCGCGCGCCCGTTCCGCAGCCCGCACCACAGCGCGTCGATGGCCGCGCTGGTCGGCGGGGGGCTGCGCGTCCGGCCGGGGGAGGTCAGCCTCGCGCATCTGGGTGTATTGTTTCTTGACGAATTGCCCGAATTTCAGCGCGCCGTGCTCGACAGTCTGCGCCAACCGCTCGAAGCGGGCGTGGTCAGCGTTGCGCGGGCCAATGCGCATGTCCGTTACCCCGCGCGCGTGCAATTGGTGGCGGCGATGAACCCGTGCCGCTGCGGCCATCTGGCCGATGCCAGCCGCGCCTGTTCGCGCGCGCCGCGCTGTGCGGCGGATTATCAGGCGCGGGTGTCGGGGCCGTTGCTCGACCGGATTGATTTGAGCGTCGAGGTGGAGGCGCTGAGCGCCGCCGACCTCCTCACCCCCGGACGATCAGAGGATAGCGCGACGGTCGCCGGGCGGGTCGCCGCCGCGCGACAGGCGCAAAGCGCGCGCTATGGCGTGGGTGGCCCGCGCACCAATGCAGAGGCGGATGGCGCATGGCTGGAGGATGCGGCAACCCCCGATGCGGCGGGGCAGGCGCTGCTGGCGCAGGCGATGGGGGCATTACGCCTCTCTGCACGCGGCTATACGCGGGTGCTGCGGGTGGCGCGCACCATCGCCGATCTGGCGGGGTCGGCGGATGTCGGGCGCATCCATATCGCCGAAGCCTTATCCTATCGGTCGCGCGCACCGGTGAATTGAGGGGCGCGCGCCGGGCGTCCCAACACGCCGTGCACCAGCCATGCCGCGCCAGCCAGCGTTGTCGTCGCCAAAAACAACATCCACCCACTATGGCTGGTCGGATCGGCAATCACCGGCGGCAATTGCACGAACAGCGCGAAACCGCCCATCATCAGCGCCCAAAGCCTCGTCCCCAGACGCGCCAATATGCCCGAAATCAGCGCCACCCCCGCGCCGATATGTCCCAGCCCCGTCGCATAGGCCCAGAAATAGGGCGCCATGAAATATTTGGGCACAAAATTGGCGGTGACTTCGGGAAAGGCAAAATGGCTAAGGCCGAATATGACGGCGCAGACACCAAATGCCATGCGCAACGCGCGGAAAATTGCGGGTTTTCTGCCCGCGCCCATTTGGTGCGCGGCCATCCACG
>CALFXW010000190.1 GCA_937957805.1 uncultured Sphingopyxis sp. | reverse complement strand
GCAAAGCGGACAGCAATGTCAGTCCCGATCAAATCAACGCTCATTTGTCAGGCGTTGTTGCCAAATGGTGGTTGCCTGATGAGATAAAATTTGTCGATGATCTGCCGCATACGGCGACCGGCAAATTGCTCAAACGGCAATTGCGCGACGAGTATAAAAGCTACCGTCTGGCCAGCCTGTCATGAGCGGCGATGCCCACGTCGATCCGTCCCGCGACAATTGGCAACGGTTCAAGGATTTGCCGCGCGACCGGCCCATCCACATGCTTAACCTCATTAAATTCCGTGATATGGCGGACTATCCGTCCGGCCACCCCAATCATGGCAAGGGCATGACCGGGCGCGAGGCTTATGCCATTTACCGTGCCGGTTTTCAGGCGCTGGTGGCAGGGTCGGGAGCGGCCATGGTATGGGAAGCACCCATCGAATGCGTCGTAACTGGGGTCGAGGGCGAATGGGATGAAGGCTTTGTCATGGGTTACCCTGACAGTGCCACATTCATGGCTATGGTCAAAAACCCCGACTATGTCCGCGATGTCGTGCCGCACCGCACTGCGGCGGTGGCCAACAGTCGTCTGATCCGGTTTGACGGCAGCAGAGCGGGTTAGTCACAACAGCCGCATCTGCCCGTCGCGTTCGGGGGCCGTGAAAATCTGCTGATTGAGTGGGGCGGCTGGCCGGTCGAGCCCCAGATTGCGTGCCGCGCGCCGAAAACGCGCGCGGACAAGGTCGGCCCAAACGCCTTTCCCGCGCATACGGCTGCCGAAATCAGGATCATTGTCGCGCCCGCCGCGCATATCCTGCACGATGTGCATCACCTTGGCCGCGCGGTCAGGGAAATGGGTTTGCAGCCATTCGCGGAACAGCGGCGCCACCTCATGCGGCAGGCGTAGCAAAATATAGCTGGCCCGATAGGCACCAGCATCGCCTGCGCGGGCGAGGATATTTTCCAAATCACCATCGGTTATTGCCGGAATGATGGGGGAGATATTGACCTGCGTCGGGATACCCGCCGCCGAAAGTGCCGCAATCGCAGCTAATCGGCGGTCAGGGCGCGGCGCGCGCGGTTCGAGCGTGCGCGCCAGTCCATTGTCGAGCGTGGTCACCGATATCGCCACATGCACCAGATTTTGTTCGGCCATCTGGGTCAACAGGTCAATGTCGCGGATAATGCGGTCGGACTTTGTGGTGATAATCAACGGATGCCGATATTGCGCCAGCACGGCGATAATATCGCGCGTCAACCGCCAGTCGCGTTCAATCGGTTGATAAGGGTCGGTGTTGGTGCCAATCGCAATGGGTACGGGGGTGTAATTTTTCGCCGCCAATTCGCGTATCAGCAATTTTGCCGCATCGGGCTTGGCAAACAGCCGGGTTTCAAAATCCAGCCCCGGTGACAGGTCAAACCACGCATGGCTGGGCCGCGCATAACAATAGATGCAGCCATGTTCACAGCCGCGATACATGTTGATCGACTGGTCAAAGCCAATGTCGGGCGATGTGTTGCGCGCGATAATGTTCTTGGCATGGTCGGCGGTGACGCTGGTGCGCACCCTTTTGGGGCCACCATCGACCAGTTCCACATCATCCAGCCAATCGGGATCGACAATGTGCTGCGCCAGGCCAAAGCGGGTGGGGCGATGGTTGGACGGCGCGCCGCGCCCGCGGGCTACGGGCGGGGGATAGGGAGGGGAGGGCGCGCCGTCCATCCATCCACACTAACAGTTCATCGGAACATTACAAGAACATTATGCAGGTTGATAACGCAGGAAATGGAGCCACGCCTTGCCGCAGCGACGGCTGGTTTCGGCGTGCCAAGCCGCGCCAAGGGCAATGTTGCCGTCGCCACGTTCGAGCACTAACCAGCTATGCGCGCCAACCCAATTTTGCGCCACCAGCGCATCCATCCATGCCGCCGTTTCGACAAAGGCATAGGGCGGGTCGGCGAGCAACAGGTCAAATGGCGCGCTGACAGCGGCGGGGCGCGCGGCATTGGCTTGGCGGATATCGGCCCCCTTCGCGCCCAATGTGCCGACATTGGCGCGGATGGTGGCGATGGCGGCAGGATCCTGATCGATAAAGCTGCAATGCGCTGCGCCGCGTGACAGGGACTCCAGCCCCAGCGCGCCCGATCCGGCAAAAAGGTCGGCCACGCGCAGATCGGCAAAACTGCCAAGGCGGCTCGTCAACATCGAAAACAGCGTTTCGCGCGTCCGATCAGCGGTCGGGCGGGTCGTCAACCCTTGCGGCGCAGTCAATTTACGCGCCCGCCATTGCCCGGCGATAATCCGTATCTGCCCCGTCCCTATTGGCTTCATTCGGCCAGACCAAGCTGACGCAGCAGGCCGTTTAATTCGCGCGCGCTCACTTCCTCAACGGCGGCGGACGGTGCCTCACCCAAGGAAAATTGGCCATAGCGGGTACGAATCAGGCGGGAAACCTCCAGCCCCAAATGCTCCAAAATCCGCCGAACTTCACGGTTCTTTCCCTCTGTAATCGTCATTTCAATCCATTGATTGCGCCCGGTGCGCCGTTCCAGATTGGCATCAATCCGGCCGTAGTTTATGCCATCAATGGTGATGCCTTCGATCAAATCTTCGAGTTGCGTCTGGCTGATGGTGCCAAAGGCGCGCGCGCGATAGGTGCGGGCAATACCGCTGCGTGGCAGTTCGAGCGCGCGTTTGAGCGCACCATCATTGGTGAGCAGCAGCAGCCCTTCGGTCATATAATCGAGCCGGCCAATCGGCATCAGTCGGGGCAATTCGGGCGGCAGAATATCATATATGGTCTGGCGGCCGCCGGGGTCGCGTGCGGCGGTCAGGACGGTGACCGGCTTGTTGAACAGGAACAGCCGTGTCTGTTCCATTGCGCCGACCGCATTGCCATCGACCGCCACACCATCCAGATTGGCGAGCAGGGTTGCCGGTTTTTCAACCCTCTGGCCATGGAGCGTGATGCGGCCATCGGCGATCATTCGTTCGACATCGCGGCGCGACGCGACACCCGCTCGAGCCAGCAATTTGGCAATACGGTGCAGGCCATCGTCCCGCACGCTGTGCATCTTGGCACTGATGGGCTGCGGCGCGCGCGTGCCGGGACGGCGCGGGGGGCGGCCTTGGCCTTGCGGCTTTGCGGGGGCTTTGCGGGGGGGATGGGCCATGCGCCGCCTTTGGCGCAATATGCAGCAAAAGTCACCATCGGCAATGCGCGCGCCATCAAAGCTTTTGCCAAATGCATTTTTGCCGTTACGCATGGGCGAAATTGTTGGGGGATGGGGAAAATGGATCAGCAGGCGGCAACGAAAGGCTGGCTCGATGCGATCACGCCATATTTTGAGAAAGAGGCGCTGATCGCGCTCCTCATCGGTATGTCGTCGGGCTTCCCCTATGCGATGATCGGCGCGACACTGACCACCCGGCTGGCACAGGATGGTATCGACAAAAAGACGGTCACCGCATTCACGCTGGCGTTCCTCGTCTATAATTTGAAATTTCTGTGGGCGTGGATTGTCGACGGGGTGCACATTCCCGTGCTTGGACGCTTGGGACAGCGCGTTTCCTGGATGTTGCTGGCCGCTTCCTTTGTGGCGCTGGCGCTCGCCAACCTCGCCGGGCGCCCGTAGCCCACGTCCTCGCGGCGACCGTCGCCGGCCTTCCGGGAGGCCTTGTGGCGCGGTCGGAGGTCTATTCGATGAGCGTTGACGGAATCGGTCGGGCGGGGGCAGGGCGGTGCTAGCCGAGGA
>CALFXW010000189.1 GCA_937957805.1 uncultured Sphingopyxis sp. | reverse complement strand
GCATGAACCCGATGGATCTGAAGCGTGGCATCGACCTTGCCGTGACAAAGGTTGTTGCGGATCTGCAGGGTCGTTCGACCCCGGTTTCGGGCACTGCCGAAATTGCACAGGTTGGCATTATTTCGGCCAATGGCGACGTCGAAGTTGGCGAAAAAATCGCCGAAGCGATGGAAAAAGTTGGCAAAGAAGGTGTCATCACCGTCGAAGAAGCCAAGGGTCTGGAATTTGAACTCGACGTTGTCGAAGGGATGCAGTTCGACCGTGGCTACCTCAGCCCCTATTTCATCACCAACCCGGAAAAGATGATTGTCGAGCTTCAGGACCCCTATATCCTGATCCACGAAAAGAAATTGTCGAACCTGCAATCGATGCTGCCGATTTTGGAAAGCGTTGTGCAGTCGGGTCGTCCGCTGCTCATCATCGCCGAAGATATCGAAGGCGAAGCGCTGGCGACGCTGGTCGTCAACCGTCTGCGTGGCGGTCTGAAAGTCGCTGCGGTCAAGGCGCCGGGCTTTGGTGACCGTCGCAAGGCGATGTTGCAGGATATCGCCATCCTGACCAAGGGTGAGATGATTTCCGAAGATTTGGGCATCAAGCTTGAAAATGTCACGCTCGGCATGTTGGGTCAGGCCAAGCGCGTCACCATCGACAAGGATAATTCGACCATCGTCGATGGCGCGGGCGAAGCCGACGCGATCAAGGCACGCGTCGAACAAATCCGTGCGCAGATCGAAACCACGACCAGCGATTATGACCGTGAAAAGCTGCAGGAACGCCTCGCCAAACTGGCGGGTGGGGTTGCCGTGATCAAGGTCGGCGGCGCAACCGAGATTGAGGTCAAGGAACGCAAGGACCGCGTTGATGATGCGCTGCACGCAACCCGCGCTGCCGTCGAAGAAGGCATTGTTCCGGGCGGTGGCACCGCGCTCCTCTACGCCACAAAGGCGCTCGATGGGCTGAAGGGTGCGAACGACGACCAGACGCGCGGTATCGACATCGTGCGCAAGGCTATCGAAGCGCCGATCCGCCAGATTGCCGCCAATGCGGGGCATGACGGTGCGGTGGTTGCTGGCAATCTGCTGCGCGAAGGCAAGGAAGATCAAGGCTTTAACGCCGCGACCGACACGTATGAAAACCTCAAGGCTTCGGGCGTTATCGACCCGACCAAGGTTGTGCGCACCGCTTTGCAGGACGCTGCGTCGGTTTCGGGACTGTTGATCACCACCGAAGCGGCAATCAGCGAACTGCCCGAAGACAAGCCTGCCATGCCCGCAATGCCGGGCGGCGGTATGGGCGGGATGGATTTCTAATCCATCGGATGTTTAGCGTATGGATTTCTAATCCATCGGATGTTCAGAGAATGGATTTCTAATCCATCAGATGTTCGGAATATGGCGAAGGGGTCGGTGGCAGCACCGGCCCCTTTTCATTTGCCTGTTGGACGTCCATCTATTGCCGGAGAGGTTGGATAATGCGCAACAAGGCAATCACTTTGGGCGGGCTGGCGGCGTTGCTGGTTTTAATCCAGCTAATCAATATGTTGCTGGGCGGCAGGCTGGCGCAATTTGGCATCCACCCGCGCGATATGGGCAGTGCCTACAGCATTTTGACCGCTCCCTTGATTCATGGTGACTGGGCACATTTGGGCAATAATCTGCTGGCGCTGCTGCCGCTCGCCGCCCTCTCCATGGCCGATGGACTGCGCCGCTTTGCCATCGTCAGCGCCATCATCCTTCTGCTGGGTGGCGCGCTGGTCTGGTTCCTGGGTCGGCATGCGCTCCACATCGGTGCCAGCGGCTGGATTTTTGGCATGTGGAGCTATGTTATCGCGCGCGGCTGGTTTGAACGGGAGGCGCGCGCCATCTTGCTCAGCCTGTTGGTGCTCCTCGTCTATGGCTCGATGATCTGGGGGGTGCTGCCGACCGATGCGCGCATCAGCTTTGAATCGCACCTGTTCGGCGCATTGGCGGGCATCGTCGCTGCCTTTGTGGTGCGTCGTCACCGACCGGAGGTCGCCCCACCCACCAGCAACGCCCCTAAATTTTGGGCATAGTCGCCAAAGCGTCCGCCATGCGGGTGGCCGCCGCATCATAAAATCGCGCTCGTATCTCGGACAAAATTGGCGCGGGCGCGCTGTCGGGGTGTCCGCCGGTAAAGGGTGGCTGCGGATCATATTCGAGCGCCAGTTGAATGGCGCGCGCGACATCTTCCCCCGCTTCGCGGGCGATCAATGTCAGCGCGAAGTCAATTCCGCTCGTCACCCCGCCAGCGGTGATGATATGCCCATCCTCTATCACCCGGCCAGCCGTCGGGATTGCGCCGACCATCGGCAGTAAATGGGTATAGCCCCAGTGCGTTGTTGCGCGTTTGCCGTGCAGCAGCCCCGCGCCGCCGAGCAGGAATGCGCCGGTGCACACGGCAGTCACCCAGCGCGCCGATGCGGCTTGGTTGGCGATGAAATCCAGTATCGCTTGGTCGTGTAACGCCGTGGTTACGCCATGGCCGCCCGGCACGCACAATATGTCGGCCTTTGGGCAATCGGCAAAACATGTGGTCGGCAATAATTGCAGGACGCTGTCTGTGGGAACAGGGGCCGTGTCGGCGGCGGCGATATGGATTTGCGCACCCGGCAGCCGCGACAGAAATTGCAACGGGCCGGTAAAATCGAGCTGCGTCACCCCGACGAACAGCGGAAAGACGATGTGGGTGGGCGACATATCGGGCATGGATAGGTTCCGGTTCATTTACAGCAAAAAGGGGTCGTCGGCGCGAACCAACGACCCCCGTTTGAACGAAAAAGCGGCCGAAGCTTACTTCTTCATTTCCTGACCAGCGGCCTGCATGGCGGCACCGCCCTTGTCCATTGCTTCGCCGGCAGCTTGACGTGCGGCATCGCCAGCCGCACCGGCGGCATTGCCCGCAGCAGTTGCAGCAGCGCCGGTTGCGGCAGCGCCAGCAGTGCCCGCTGCAGCCGCAGCGTCCGTGGTGGCTTGCGCGGCGTCGGTCGCAGCCGAAGCGGCGGCATCACCCGTTGCAGCAGCAGCATCGCCCGCGGCGTTGGCAGCGTCGGCAGCGGCATTTTCGGTTTTGGAGGAGCAGCCAGCCAGCGACAGGCCGACAACCGCAGCAACGATCAGCAATTTCTTCATCGATAGATTCCCTTGCAGTCCCACAGAATATACACAGCCCAAGCCGCGTAAAAGGGTCGGCGACTCCAAATCGGGGGACAGTCGCACAATCCCTTCGTGTACAGCTTCCCCATTCCTTGCCAATTTGCAAGGGCGTGCAGTGTCATCTGTGTCAATTGCCGCAATTCAGGGGCGTTTTGCCGCCATGTCGGCGTCAAGCCGTTGCGTCACATCGACTTCGAGCGCCGCTGCGTCCGCCGCACCCGGTGTAGTGGCTCTGCTATCGAGTCGCGTGGCGGCGGCTTCGAGCTTGTCATGTTCGCCCGCGGTCAAGCCATCGGCGCGTGGTGTGTCCGATGCCGAACATGCGGCGAGCATCAGCAGGGCGAAGGGTAATATATATTTCTGCATCGAGCGCTTATGCCATAAAAGAAAAGGGCCGCCACCCAAAGGTGACGACCCCTTCCTTAAACGCTTTGCAGCGTCCGAAGCTTACTTCGCCGGAGCGTCGGTAGCCGGAGCAGCAGCCGGAGCGGCAGCCGGAGCGGCAGCGGCATCAGCAGCCGGAGCAGCAGCGGCGTCAGCAGCCGGAGCAGCAGCGGCGTCAGCAG
>CALFXW010000188.1 GCA_937957805.1 uncultured Sphingopyxis sp. | reverse complement strand
GCAGGATGGCAGCGGACTGGGTGATGGCGCGCAGATTCTCGTCGCTTCGGCGGCGGTGGAGGATGATGTGCCCGACGTTGCCGCCGCAAATCGGCTTGGCTGTGCGCGGATGACGCGCGCAGAACTCAACGCGCAAATGTTCAACGCCGCAAGCCATGCCGTGGGCATCGGCGGCACCAGCGGCAAATCGACCGTCACCGGCATGGTCGGCTGGATTTTGCACGCATTGGGCAAAAGGCCGAGCGTGATGAACGGCGCGGTGATGCGCAATTTTGCCGATGGCGACGCGCCCTTTGCCAGCGCGCTCGTCGGTGACCCCGCGCTCTATGTCGGTGAGGTGGATGAAAGCGACGGGTCGATCGCCCTTTATGACGCCGACATTGCCATCGTCACCAATGTCAGCCTCGACCATAAGAGTATCGACGAATTAAACACCCTGTTCGGCGATTTTCTGGCCCGCGCGCGGGTGGGCATAGTCAATGCTGACGACCCGCTGTCGGCAGATTTTTCCGGCGACAATCTGGTGCGTTTTGGCTTTGACGCTGGTGCAGATGTGCGCGGGCGCGACCTGATGCTCGACACAGACGGTGCACGCTTTACCGTCCAGCATGGCGATGCACATGCCGATGTGCATCTGCGACAGGTCGGGCGGCACAACGCCATGAATGCGCTCGCCGCCATAGCCGCTGTCACATATTTGGGGGTGTCGCTGGCCGATGCAGCGGCGGCGCTGGGCAGCTTTGCGGGGCTGGCGCGGCGCTATGAAATTATCGGCAGCGCGGGCGGCGTCACCCTGATCGACGATTTTGCCCATAACCCCGACAAAATGGCCGCAACGCTGGCCGCCGCCGGGGCCAGTCCGGGGCGATTATTGCTGTTTTTCCAGCCGCATGGCTATGGCCCGCTGCGCCAGATGGGCAAAGAACTCGCCGCCGCCTTTGCTACCGGGATGCGCGATGGCGATAAATTATTCGTCTGTGACCCCGCTTATTTTGGCGGCAGTGTGGCGCGCGATGACGGGGCAACCCGGCTGGTCGCCAATGTTTTTCGTAGCGGCCGCTGGGCCGCGCATATGACGCACCGCGACAAATGCGCCGAAGCGATGCTGGCCTTTGCCCGCGCGGGTGACCGCATCCTCATCCTGGGGGCGCGTGATGATAGCCTCAGCGATTTCGCCCGCGACATTTTGGCGCAGGTGCAACAACGCATCGCTTGATTTGTACAAGTTTATGTGCAATAAGTTGCATATGGACGTTACGAGCTACAGCGATGCGCGCAATAACCTAAAGGCGCTGATGGATCGGGTGGTTGCCAACCGCACCCCGGTGGTTGTGACGCGCCGATCATCTGAGGCGGTCGTGATGCTGTCATTGGAAGATTGGCACGCGCTGGAAGAGACGCTCTATCTCCATTCCTCCCCTGCCAACGCCGCGCGCTTGCGCGACGCCATCGCGCAATTGGATGCTGACGGCGGTCATGAACGCACCCTCGTAACTTCGTGAGAATCCTGT
>CALFXW010000187.1 GCA_937957805.1 uncultured Sphingopyxis sp. | reverse complement strand
TGAGCGGTTTCAGATGGGGTCAGGTCTTTGGCGACCAGGATGACCTCTTCGTCGATGGTGCTCAGGTTGACAATGGCGATGCCCAGTACGTTCTTGACCAGACGGGTGCCGATGTCACGGAAGTCGGTGGCGCGGGGAAGCTGCAGGTACCAGCGGTCGGCGGTGGCGACGTGGAAAACGCCGACGTCCGGGAACTGCCGGTTGAAGTGCATGCCGTGCGTCTGGAGCATGACGGCGAGTCACTGATTGTCGAATCGACGATCGATCTGGCCCAGGCGGTTCGTCACTTTTTGGCACGGGAAATTCCTTATCGACAGCTCGAGGATCTGAGCTGGCAACTCCTCTCCCGCTGGCAGGCGCTGCCCGCCATCCCCATCATGGTTTATGGCCCGCCATCCACTTCGGGGACGCGCGATGCACTCGCCGAACTCATCCTGGCCAGGGGGTGCGACAGTGACCCCGCGATGCGCGCGCTCAAAGAAAGCGACAAGGACGAACATAAGCGGATATGCACCGCCGTCCGCGAAGATGGTGCCTATGTCGATTCGGGTGAAAATGACAATCTGATCGTCCAGAAACTGGTCGAAAACCCCCGGGCAATCGGCATTTTCGGTTTCTCCTTTTTGGAAGAAAACCGCGCGCGGATAAAGGGCATCGCCATGTCGGGCATTCAACCGACATATGCCAGCGTTTCTGATTTCACCTACCCCGGTGCGCGCCCGCTCTATATCTATGTCAAGGCGGCGCACCTGCGTGCGATTAACGGGCTGTCGGCCTATGTGCGCGAATGGACCAACGCATTTGGCCCACAAGGCTATTTGCGTGGGCGCGGGATGGTTCTTGCCCCTGCCGATGTGCAGGCCGCCAGCGCCGAAACCATCGCCACCACGCGGCTGCTCGACCCAGCGCAACTGCGTTAATTGATCGTTTGGCGGTGACATCCACCCTGTCCCTGTTGGCGGTGCTGCTGCTTGGCCTGTTGGGCTGGGCAGCAGCACGGGCAAAGGCGCGCGCGCTGTATGACGGGCGCGGATCGCTGCGTTCCACGCCGGAATACCATGGGCTGCACATGGCGCTGTGGGTGGTGGCACCCGCATTGCTGGTGTGGGCCATCTGGTCCGCAGTTTCGCCCGGCCTCATCATGCAATCGCTGCTCAGCGACCCGGCAGCCGCAACACTGCCCAGCTTTGCCATGGAACGTGACGCCATTTTGGCAGAGGCAGCGCATCTGGCCGCCAACCCCGGTGCGCAGCCATTCAACCCCATGTCAGCGCAATTTGTCGAACCGCTGCGTGCGGCCGGCGCGCGCTTTGCCATCATCGGCACACTGCTGATCGGATTGGCGGCATTTGCCGGTGGCGGTTATGGCTTTACCCGCGTGCGGCGGGATTTTGCAGCCCGCACACGGGTCGAGCGCGCGGTGCTGTTTGCGCTCCTCCTCGCATCGCTGATGGCGATATTGACCACGGCGGGCATCATTGCATCGCTGATTTATGAAAGCGGGCTGTTCTTCACCAAAGTGTCGCCGATAGATTTTCTGACCGGCCTGCATTGGAGCCCGCAAGACGGCAGCGGCCCCGAAATCGGCGCGGGCTTTGGGGCAGTGCCGCTGTTCTGGGGCACATTGTTCATCGGCGCGATCATCGCAATGCTGGTCGCCATCCCGCTGGGGTTGATGAGCGCGATTTACCTCACCCAATATGCCAGCGCGCGGGTGCGCCGCTGGGTAAAGCCGATGCTGGAAGTTTTGGCTGGCGTCCCCACCGTCGTCTATGGCTATTTCGCCGCGCTGACCGTCGCGCCATTAATCCGCGACCTCGCCAGCGCCATCGGCATGGAAAATCCGTCGAGCGAAAGCGCGCTCGCCGCCGGTTTGGTGATGGGGGTGATGATCATCCCCTTTGTGTCATCCATGGCCGACGACAGCATTGCCGCTGTGCCTCAGGCGATGCGCGATGGTTCGCTGGCGATGGGGGCAACGCCGTCCGAAACAATAAAACGCGTGCTGATCCCCGCTGCGCTGCCCGGCATTGTGGCGGGCGTCATGCTGGCCATCAGCCGGGCCATCGGCGAAACGATGATTGTTGTCATGGCGGCGGGCGCGGCGGCCAATTTATCGGCCAATCCGTTCGCCAGCATGACCACCGTTACCTATCAGATTGTCCAGTTGCTGACCGGCGATCAGGCGTTTGACAGCCCCAAGACCCTGTCCGCCTTTGCGCTGGGACTGGTGCTGTTTATCGTCACCTTCATCCTCAACATCATCGCTTTGCGGGTCGTTCAACGTTTTCGGGAGGCGTATGAATAACCCCTCTTCCCCAGCCCCAGCCCCTGCGGCGCAGGCGCGCCTCAGGCGGCGCTATGCGCGCGAGCGCCGCTTTCGGGCCTTTGGTCTGTTCGCCATCCTGCTCTCACTCGCTTTCCTCGGCTTTTTGCTGGTGACAATGGTTGGCAACGGAGCGGGCGGGGTTAATTGGTCGTTCCTGACCGGCAGCGATGCGACCGACGCGGCAAGCGCGGGGATTTGGGGGGCGTTCAAGGGGTCATTGCTGACGATGGGTGTCACCTTGGCGCTGTCGTTTCCCTTGGGGGTCATGGCCGCGCTCTACCTCGAAGAATTTGCCCCGCGTAACCGCTGGATCTTGTGGATAGAGGTTTCGATCAACAATCTGGCCGCCGTGCCGTCGATTATTTTCGGGCTGCTGGGCCTTGCCATCTTTATCCAGACATTGGGTTTGCCGCGTTCATCGGCACTGGTCGGGGGGATGACATTGGCGTTGATGACGATGCCGGTCATCGTCATATCAGGCCGGAACGCCATAAAGGCGGTGCCACCGTCGATCCGCGATGCAGCGCTGGCGGTGGGGGCCAGCCCGGTGCAGACGGTGTTTCACCATGTCCTGCCGCTGGCGTTGCCCGGCATATTGACCGGCACGATCATCGGCATGGCGCGCGCACTGGGGGAAACCGCCCCCTTGTTGATGATTGGCATGCGCGCCTTTGTCGCAACGCCTGCATCGGGCGTGACCGACCCGTCGAGCGTCCTGCCGATGCAGATTTTCCTGTGGTCGGATGAAATTGATCAGGGCTTTGTCCAAAACACGTCCGCAGCCATCATCGTGCTGCTGGCATTCCTCCTCGCGATGAATGGCATCGCCATTTATCTGCGCAACAAATTTGAAACCCGCTGGTAGAAATATGGCCGAAACAACCAAAATCACCGCACGCGCGGTCAATGTCTTTTACGGCGACAAACAGGCGATCGACAATGTCGATATCGACATTGCCACCGACCATGTCACCGCCTTTATCGGCCCGTCGGGGTGCGGAAAATCCACCTTTTTGCGCGCGCTGAACCGGATGAATGATACCATTCCCGGCTGCCGCGTGGAGGGGGAGATTAAACTCGATGGACAGGATATTTACGCCAGCGCCATGGACGTTGTGCAATTGCGCGCGCGGGTTGGCATGGTGTTTCAAAAGCCCAATCCCTTTCCCAAATCCATTTATGAAAATGTCGCTTATGGCCCACGTATCCACGGGCTTGCCGCGAACAAGGCGGAATTGGACGCCATCGTCGAAAAATCGCTGCGCCGTGCGGGCCTGTGGGATGAGGTAAAGGACAGGCTGTCGCACCCGGGCACCGCCTTGTCAGGCGGTCAGCAGCAGCGTTTGTGCATCGCGCGCGCCATCGCGGTCAGCCCTGAAGTTATTTTAATGGACGAACCCTGTTCGGCGCTCGACCCCATAGCCACCGCGCGGATCGAAGAATTGATCGATGAATTAAAGGGGCGTTACGCCATCGTCATCATCACCCATTCAATGCAACAGGCCGCGCGCGTGTCGCAGCGAACTGCCTTTTTTCATTTGGGCGCGATGGTCGAATATGGCGAAACATCCGCAATTTTCACCAACCCCACGCAAAAGCGAACCCAGGATTATATCACTGGGCGCTATGGCTAAGGAACGCGCCATGACCGAACATATAGTCAAAGCTTTCGACAGCGAAATCAGCCAATTGCGCGGGTTAATCGCGCAGATGGGTGGACTGGCCGAAGTCGCGCTGCGCGACGCCATCACCGCGCTGATTGCCCATGACGAGGAATTGGGCAAGCGTGTGGTGGACGGGGATGCCGCGCTCGACGCGCTGGAGGCGGAGGTGGACCGGCTGGCCGTGCGCGTCATCGCGCTGCGCGCGCCGATGGCCGATGACCTGCGCGAAGTCATCGCCGCGCTCAAAATATCGGGCGTCGTCGAACGTATCGGTGATTATGCCAAAAACATCGCCAAGCGCGTCGGGCAGATCGAACGACAGGCCAAATTCGAACCCTTAACGCTGATCCCCGCCATGGCTGGCATCGCGCAGCAGAAGTACGACTCCGACCAGCGCTACATGATCGGCATGGCGAACGCCACGAACGACGCCGACCGCAACCGCATCGAAGCGCTCTGGAACCGGGAGCAGGCCGCGATTGCCGTCATGGAGGATGAGACCAAGCGCATCCTCGGCGGGCAGGCGAACCAGACGGCCCAGTTCAGCGCGGAGACCGACCGCGCCGCGCGCATGGGCAACCTCGCGCTCGACAACAACAAATTCATCCAGCAGATGGCTACGAGCCCGCGCGATCTCTTCTCGCTCTACTTCATGCAGCGCGCCATGGCCCCGGATTGGGACACCATCACCGCTGGCGGCACCCCGGCGATGGGTGCGGCGCTTGTCCCGGCCGACGTGATGGGGGCGTACAAGCCCGTCACAG
>CALFXW010000186.1 GCA_937957805.1 uncultured Sphingopyxis sp. | reverse complement strand
AAGCCACCCGCCGCGCCATCGCGTATCATATCGGCATAGGGAGCGGTGCGCAGCCCGCGCCCCAGCGTCAGGAGCGACAGCGCCTCCAATATATTGGTTTTACCCGCGCCATTATCGCCGGTCAGCGCGATCAGGCCCGCGCCCGGCGCAAACCCGCTGTCGGCATGGTTGCGAAAATCGGTAAGGCGCAGGGCGGCGACGTGCATGGCTGCTGCCATATCGCTGCTAATTCAATAGCGCCACCGCTATGGAGCGCTGATTGTATGAATTTTCCACCACCCTGTCGGGATATTTCACTATAATTGGTATTTTGCGCGCTATACTTGTTGTGATGTGGGTAGAAAATGCCCGATATTCGCCATTTCTTCGAATTGGCACGCTTTCTGCATAATGTCCGGCATCCGGCATTTCGCCACATTTGAAGGAGAATACCCATGACCAAGCTCGATATCCATGCCGCTACCAGCTACGCCACCGCCGCTGCGGTTGCCCTGATTTCCACCGTGCTGATCTTTGGCGCCGTCAACGCCCCTGTCATCGCGCTCGCCACCCCCGCCTTTGCTTAATCACCGCGACGGGCCATCAAAGGAATATCTCATGCGTAAGTTCGACCTCTCCGGCGCCGCAACCTATGTCACCGCCAGCGCCACCGCGCTGGTTGCTACCGCAATGCTGTTCGGTGCAACCCACGCTGCCGCCTTTGCCATCAGCGCGCCCTTGGTCGCCTGACCATGGGCACGACACAAATGGCCACAGAGGCCGCAACCGTCCACCGCTTTCGCCGCGACCGCACAACAGGCAAATTATTCGGCATCTGTTCAGGGCTCGGCCAATATTTCGGTGTCGACCCGATGTGGATACGCGTCGCATTTTTGGTCGGCACGCTGCTGGCAGGACAAATTGCCCTCATCTATCTGGCGATTGCAATCTTCGCCGACTAATCTTCCACGATCACCCAAAAGCAAAAAGGCCCTGCCGTTCGATCGGCGGGGCCTTTGCTTTTGTGTTGCGGCAGTCAAACCGTCACGAGAAAATGGCGCGGTGAAAATTCCCAAAAAATGGTTCTCAATTTGCCGAGTTGGGATTTTTTGCGGACGCCACCAACAGTCAATCCCGAAAAGTCGCGATTTTTAGCCATTTTTGAAATTGGCACGCTTCCTGCAGTGACTGAGATATCCGGCACATCGCCCGCATATGAAGGAAGATAGCATGACCAGTTTCGATTTCCGCGCCGCCACCAGCTATGCCACCGCCGCCGCTGTGGCGCTGGTTTCCACCGCGATGATTTTCGCATCAACCGCTGCGCCGCAGATCGCGGTTGCCAGCCATTTGGTAGGATAAGACATGACGCTCCCCACCCGCAGCCGCACCCCCATGAAAGGCCCATCGATGACCCGCAAATTCATGCTCGACCGCTCCAATGGCAAATTGCTCGGCGTCTGTTCTGGCATCGGCAATTATTTCGGGATCGACCCCTTGTTTGCCCGGATCGGCTTTGTTGCCGCGACCCTGTTCTTTGGCCTCCCCGCCATCCTCTATTTTATCATCGCGCTCGTCGCGGACTGAAGGGGACATCGCACTGGGGCGCTTCTGACCTGCTTCCCCCCCTTGCCCATAGGTTGGAATCGGCCCCAATGCGAAAAGGGCCCTGTCGGAAAAACCGACAGGGCCCTTTGCTTTCCTGGGTCTAACTACGCCTTATTCTTCGGTCGCTGCATCACCGTTCTGGACGTCATCGGTGGTGAAATCTTCCCCCACGACTGCGCCCAGCGGATCGTCACCAATCGCGGCTTCCGGCCCTTGCGCCAGTTCAGCGGCATGTTCCTCTGCAGCCGTTGTCGGGGCGACGAGGTGCGCTTCATTGGCAGCCCGCATCGACGCGCGCAGCATCGCATCGCGTGAGGTTGCGGTGACGCGGATGCGGTTCATCGCCGCGCCCGTGCCCGCCGGGATCAGACGGCCAACGATGACGTTTTCCTTTAGCCCGTTCAGCGTATCCACCTTGCCCTGCACCGATGCCTCGGTCAGCACGCGCGTCGTTTCCTGGAACGAAGCGGCGGAAATAAAGCTGCGCGTTTGCAGGCTGGCCTTGGTGATGCCAAGCAGGATGGGCTTACCCTCTGCCGGGGTCTGGCCCTTGGTCAGCTTGGCATTCACCTCATCCATTTCTTCGCGATCCACCTGCTCAGCAGGCAGCAAGGTCGTATCACCGCCAGAGGTGATTTCAACCTTTTGCAGCATCTGGCGGACGATCACCTCGATATGCTTGTCGTTGATCTTAACGCCTTGCAAACGATAGACTTCCTGGATTTCGCTGACGAGGTAGGCGGCCAGCGCCTCAATCCCCAACACTTCCAAAATGTCATGCGGGTCGGGCGAACCGGAAATCAGCGTATCGCCCTTTTTGACGTAGTCGCCGTCGTTCACCTCTATCAAACGCGCCTTTGGCACCAGATATTCAACCGTATCCCCTTCGTCCGGGACAATGCCAATCTTACGCTTAGCCTTGTAATCCTTGAGGAATTCGACACGGCCAGAGATTTTGGCGATGATCGCATTCTCCTTGGGCTTGCGCGCTTCGAACAGTTCGGCAACGCGCGGCAAGCCGCCGGTGATGTCGCGTGTCTTGGCCGCTTCGCGTGTCACACGGGCGAGCACGTCACCCGCTGCCACGCTCTGCCCATCCTCAACCCAGATCATCGTGCCGGGGGCGAGCAGATATTTCGCCGCTTCGCCCGACGCATCGTCGAGCAGGGTGAGGCGCGGCTGCAGGTCATCCTTCTTGCCGCGTCCGCCGCCGCGATGTTCGGTGACAACACGCTGGGCGAGCCCGGTCGCATCATCGACCACTTCGGTCAACGTCTTGGCATCAAGCAAATCCTGATATTTGACGATACCGGGCTGTTCGGTGATCACCGGCATGGTGAACGGGTCCCATTCGGCAAGACGATCACCTTGTTTGACCTTGGCACCATCCTTCACAAGGATATTGGCACCATAGGGCAGTTTGTGCACCGCCAGTTCGCGCCCTTCCTTGTCGAGCAGCACCAATTCGCCCCCACGTGCGAGGCTGAGGCGACGGTCGCGCGAATCAACGATGGTCGGCATGTCACGATATGTGGCCTTGCCATCGCCGATTGCTTCATGGTGCGATGTTTCGTTCAACTGCGCCGCGCCACCAATGTGGAAGGTGCGCATGGTAAGCTGGGTGCCCGGTTCACCGATGGATTGCGCCGCGATAACGCCGACCGCTTCGCCAATATTGACCGGCGTCCCGCGCGCAAGGTCGCGGCCATAACATTTGGCGCAAACGCCGGTGCGTGCTTCGCAGACCAGCGGCGAACGGATGTTGACGCTCTGCACGCCCGACGCTTCAATCTTGGCAATATCGGCTTCGTCGAGCAGGGCTCCGTTGGCGACCAGCACATCACCGGTTTTGCTGTCGGCAATATCTTCGGCCAGTGTCCGACCGAGGATGCGTTCGCCGAGCGAGGCGATGGTCGAACCGCCCTGAACGATCGCGCGCATTTCAAGGACGCGGGTGGTGCCGCAATCGGGCTCCACCACCGTGCAATCCTGGCTGACGTCCACCAGACGCCGCGTCAGATAGCCCGAGTTTGCGGTCTTGAGCGCCGTATCAGCCAGCCCCTTGCGCGCGCCGTGGGTCGAGTTGAAATATTCAAGAACGGTCAGACCTTCCTTGAAGTTCGAAATGATCGGCGTTTCGATGATTTCGCCCGAAGGCTTGGCCATCAAACCGCGCATCCCCGACAATTGCTTCATCTGCGCCGGGCTGCCGCGCGCACCGCTATGCGCCATCATATAGATGGAGTTAATCGGCGCGAGACGACCGTCCTTGCCCTTGGCCGAAACTTCAATCCCGGCCATCGCTTCCTTGGCGACCAGATCGCCGCAACGGCTCCAGACGTCGATCAGCTTATTATATTTTTCCTGATGGGTGATAAGCCCATCCTGATATTGCTGTTCCAAATCCTTCGCCTGAACGCGCGCTTCTTCGACCAGATTTTCCTTGGCTGCCGGAATGACCATGTCATCCTTGCCAAAGCTGATCCCCGCCTTGAACGCGTTGCGGAAACCCAGCGCCATGATGGCGTCGGCGAACAACACTGTCTCTTTCTGGCCGGTGTGGCGGTAAACCTGGTCGATAACGTCGCCAATTTCCTTTTTGGTCAACTGGCGGTTGACGACATCGAACGGCACCGTGTGCGATTTGGGCAGGCATTCGCCAATCAACATACGACCCGGCGTTGTTTCGAAACGGCGCAAATAGGTTGCACCCGCTTCGTCGGTCTGGGGGACGCGCGCCTTAATCTTGCTGTGCAAGGTGACCGCGCCGGTGTCGAGCGCATGATGCACTTCGGCCATATCGGCAAAGGCCATCCCTTCACCCGGTTCGCCTTCGCGCTCGAGGCTGAGGTAATAAAGGCCCAAGACCATGTCCTGCGAGGGAACGATGATCGGCTTACCACTGGCGGGGGAGAGGATGTTGTTGGTCGACATCATCAACACGCGCGCTTCAAGCTGTGCTTCGAGGCTGAGCGGCACGTGCACCGCCATCTGGTCGCCGTCAAAGTCGGCGTTAAAGGCCGAACAGACCAATGGGTGCAGCTGAATGGCCTTACCCTCGATCAGCACCGGTTCAAACGCCTGAATGCCAAGGCGGTGGAGCGTCGGCGCGCGGTTCAGCAGCACCGGGTGTTCGCGGATCACCTCGTCCAGAATGTCCCAGACTTCGCGCCGTTCCTTTTCGACCCATTTCTTGGCCTGTTTCAGCGTCATCGACAGCCCCTTGGCGTCGAGCCGCGCGTAAATGAACGGCTTGAACAGCTCGAGCGCCATTTTCTTGGGCAATCCGCACTGGTGCAATTTCAATTCGGGGCCGGTGACGATGACCGAACGACCCGAATAATCGACCCGCTTGCCGAGCAGATTCTGCCGGAAACGACCCTGCTTACCCTTGAGCATGTCGCTGAGCGACTTTAGCGGACGCTTGTTGGCACCAGTGATGACGCGGCCACGACGACCATTGTCAAACAGCGCATCGACCGCTTCTTGCAGCATGCGCTTTTCGTTGCGCACGATGATGTCGGGTGCGCGCAATTCCATCAACCGCTTCAGACGATTGTTACGGTTGATAACGCGGCGGTAGAGGTCGTTCAAATCGGAGGTCGCGAAACGACCACCATCCAACGGCACCAGCGGACGCAGTTCGGGCGGGATGACCGGCACGACCTGCAAAATCATCCATTCGGGGCGATTGCCCGAATCGATAAAGCTCTCAACGACCTTGAGCCGCTTGATGATTTTCTTGGGCTTCAGTTCCGATTTGGTCGTCGCCAAATCTTCGAGCAGCGCTTCCCGCTCCCCTTCCAAGTCTAGCTGTTCGAGCAGAATGCGGATCGCCTCTGCCCCGATGCCGGCGCTGAAGGCGTCTTCGCCATATTCATCCTGCGCATCGAGCAGTTCATCTTCGGTCAGCAGTTGATATTTTTCGAGGCTGGTGAGGCCGGGTTCAACGACAATATATTGTTCGAAATAAAGAACGCGTTCGAGCTGCTTTAGCTGCATGTCGAGCAACAGGCCGATACGGCTGGGCAGCGATTTCAGGAACCAGATGTGCGCAACCGGGGCGGCAAGTTCGATATGCCCCATGCGTTCACGACGCACCTTGGTCACCGTTACTTCAACGCCGCATTTTTCGCAGACGATGCCCTTATATTTCATGCGCTTATACTTGCCGCACAGGCATTCATAATCCTTGATCGGGCCAAAGATGCGCGCGCAGAACAAGCCGTCGCGTTCGGGCTTGAAGGTGCGGTAATTGATCGTTTCGGGCTTTTTAATCTCCCCGAACGACCAGCTGCGGATACGGTCGGGCGATGCAATGCCGATCTTGATCTGGTCAAACGTCTCGGGCTTGGCGACCGGGTTCATGAAGTTGGTGATCTGGTTCATCGTTCATCCTCGGTGAGGGTGCATAGCATGGGGTAAGCGGCGTGGCGGGGGCGGCGCGGGCCGCCCCCGGCGGCATTCATTCGGCGGCGTCGGCGAGTGCCGAACCATCCTCTGCGTCGTCCTCAATGCTCTTGAGTTCGACGTTGAGGCCGAGCGAGCGCATTTCCTTGACGAGCACGTTGAAGCTTTCGGGAATGCCGGCTTCGAAACTATCGTCACCCTTGACGATCGCTTCATAGACTTTGGTGCGCCCGACGACATCGTCCGACTTCACCGTCAGCATTTCCTGCAACGTATAGGCCGCGCCATATGCTTGCAGCGCCCACACTTCCATTTCCCCGAAGCGCTGGCCACCAAATTGCGCCTTACCGCCCAGCGGCTGCTGGGTGACGAGGCTGTAGGGGCCGATCGAACGGGCGTGGATCTTGTCATCGACCAAGTGGTGCAGTTTGAGCATATAAATATAGCCCACCGTCACCTTACGGTCGAAACATTCACCCGTGCGCCCGTCATAGAGGTCAACCTGGCCAGATGTATCCAGGCCAGCCAACGTCAACATGTCGGACACATCGGCTTCACGCGCACCGTCAAACACCGGCGTTGCCATCGGCACACCGCCGCGCAGATGTTCGGCAAGTTCAATCACATTGGTTCCATCGCGCGCAGCGATGTCGGCGTGATAGGCTGGCCCATAAATGCGTTGCAGCGTTTCGACCACCGCCTGCGGCGGGGCTGCGCCCTGAGCATCGGGGTTGGCTTCGCGCCAATTGTCGAGCGCTTCGCCAATCTGCTTGCCCAGACCGCGCGCGGCCCAGCCCAGATGGGTTTCGAAGATCTGCCCGACGTTCATCCGGCTCGGCACGCCGAGCGGGTTGAGCACGATGTCAACCGGCGTCCCGTCGGCAAGGAAGGGCATGTCCTCTGCCGGCAAGATGCGGCTGATGACCCCCTTGTTCCCGTGCCGGCCAGCCATTTTGTCGCCCGGTTGCAGCTTGCGCTTCACCGCGACGAACACTTTGACCATCTTGAGCACGCCGGGCGCCAGTTCATCACCGCGCTGCAATTTTTCGATACGATCTTCGAGACGATCAATGATCGCCTTTACCGCATCATCATATTGCGCCCGCACGGCTTCCAAATTGCCCTGCACCTTGTCGTCGGCAACCGCGAATTTCCACCAGTCGTGGCGCTCCACCTCTGCCAGCGTAGCCTCATCGATGACCGCACCCTTTTTCGCGCCCTTGGGTGCGTTGGTGGCGCTCTGCCCGACCAGCATTTCATTAAGCCGGGCATAGGTTGCGCGGTTCAAAATACCGCGTTCGTCGTCGGCGTCCTTCTTGAGCGCCTCTACCCCCTCACGTTCAATGGCGAGCGCACGTTCGTCCTTGTCGATGCCGTGGCGGTTGAACACCCGCACTTCGACGACGGTGCCCGCAACGCCCGGCGGCAATTTCAGCGAAGTGTCGCGCACGTCGCTCGCCTTTTCGCCGAAAATGGCGCGGAGCAATTTTTCTTCCGGCGTCATCGGCGATTCGCCCTTGGGTGTAATTTTGCCGACTAAAATGTCGCCCGGCTCCACCTCTGCACCGATGTACACAATGCCCGCTTCGTCGAGGTTGCGTAGCGCTTCCTCCCCCACATTGGGGATGTCACGGGTAATGTCTTCGGGGCCCAATTTGGTGTCGCGGGCCATCACCTCAAACTCATCGATATGGATGGAGGTGAAAACGTCATCCTTCACGATGCGTTCGGAAATGAGGATCGAATCCTCATAATTATAGCCATTCCACGGCATGAAGGCGACGAGCGCGTTACGCCCCAGCGCCAGTTCGCCCAGTTCGGTCGACGGACCATCGGCGATGATGTCACCGACGCGCACCGGATCACCCACCTTTACCAGCGGGCGCTGGTTGATGCAGGTATTCTGGTTCGAACGCTGAAACTTCATCAAGCGATAGATATCCACGCCCGACTGACCCGCCTCTACATCACCGGTCGCGCGGACAACGATACGCGTCGCATCAACCTGATCGACAACGCCCGCGCGGCGCGCGGCAATTGCCGCACCCGAATCGCGCGCAACCGTTGCTTCCATGCCGGTGCCGACAAAGGGCGCCTCGGCGCGCACCAAGGGCACAGCCTGACGTTGCATGTTCGAACCCATCAGCGCACGGTTGGCGTCATCATTCTCAAGGAACGGGATGAGCGATGCCGCAACCGACACCAACTGCTTGGGGCTGACGTCCATCAGCGTAATCTGGTCGCGCGGCGACATGACGAATTCGCCATTCTGCCGGGCGGAGACCAAATCTTCGACAAAGCTGCCGTCAGCGTGGGTTTCAGCCGACGCTTGCGCCACCGTGTGCTTCGCTTCTTCCATCGCCGACAAATAAATGACGTCGGTGGTCACCTTGCCGTCAATCACCTTGCGATATGGCGTTTCGATGAAGCCATATTTATTCACCCGCGCAAAGGTGGAGAGTGAGTTGATAAGCCCGATGTTCGGCCCTTCGGGCGTTTCAATCGGACAGATGCGGCCATAATGGGTTGGGTGGACGTCGCGCACTTCAAAGCCAGCGCGTTCGCGGGTCAGACCGCCCGGCCCGAGCGCCGAAACGCGGCGCTTGTGCGTCACTTCGGACAGGGGGTTGGTCTGATCCATGAACTGCGACAATTGCGACGAGCCGAAAAATTCGCGCACCGCAGCCACCGCCGGTTTGGCGTTGATCAAGTCATTGGGCATGACGGTCGAGACATCGACGCTGCTCATCCGTTCCTTGACCGCACGTTCCATACGCAACAGGCCGACGCGATATTGGTTTTCGAGCAATTCGCCGACCGAACGCACGCGCCGGTTACCGAGGTTGTCGATATCGTCAATGTCGCCCTTGCCGTCCTTTAGGTCGACCAGTTCCTTGACCACGGCGAGGATATCTTCACGGCGCAGCGTGGTGAGGTCATCGCTGGCATCAAGGCCAAGGCGCATGTTCAATTTGACGCGACCAACCGCCGAGAGATCATAGCGGTCGCCGTCAAAAAACAGCCCCTGGAACAAGGCTTCGGCGGTTTCGCGGGTCGGCGGTTCGCCGGGGCGCATGACGCGGTAAATGTCGGACAGCGCCTGATCGCGGTCTTCGGCCTTATCGACCTTGAGCGTATTGCGAATCCAAGCGCCGGTCGACGCATGGTCAATATCCAGCAGGTCGATGGCATCGACCCCGGCATTGTCCAGCTTTTCCAGATTTTCAGCGGTAACTTCGTCACCCGCTTCGATGTAAATTTCGCCCGTCGCCTCATTGATGAGGTCAAAGGCTGAATAGCGGCCAAAGATTTCCTCGGTGGGGATCAGCAAATTGGTCAGTCCGCCCTTTGCCGCAGCACTGGTGGCGCGCGGGCTGATTTTCTGACCAGCCGCGAATATTACTTCACCGCTCGACGCGTCGACCACATCAAAGGCGGGTTTCGCACCGCGCCACGCCTCTGCGACAAAGGGGATTTGCCAGCCATCCTTGGCGCGAACAAAGCGCTGGGTAGCGTAAAAATGGTTCAGAATCTCTTCGCTGTTGAGGCCAAGCGCATAAAGGAGGCAGGTGACCGGCAGCTTGCGCTTGCGGTCGATGCGGACGTTGACAATGTCTTTGGCATCAAATTCGAAATCGAGCCAAGAACCGCGATAGGGGATGACGCGCGCGGCAAACAGGAATTTGCCCGACGCATGCGTCTTGCCCCGGTCGTGATCAAACAGCACACCGGGCGAACGGTGCATCTGGCTGACGATAACGCGTTCGGTGCCGTTGATGATGAAGGTGCCGTTGTCGGTCATGAGCGGCATGTCGCCCATATAGACATCTTGTTCCTTGATATCGAGGACGGAGCGGGTGTCGCTCTCGCTATCGACTTCAAACACGATGAGGCGCAGCGTCACCTTCATCGGCGCGGCATAGGTCAACCCGCGCTGGCGACATTCCTCGGTATCATATTTGGGGTCTTCCAGTTCA
This sequence comes from uncultured Sphingopyxis sp., assembly GCA_937957805.1. Lineage (GTDB taxonomy): Bacteria > Pseudomonadota > Alphaproteobacteria > Sphingomonadales > Sphingomonadaceae > Sphingopyxis. The sequence continues at coordinate 20,106 of CALFXW010000186.1, read as the reverse complement.
TAATGCACGAAGTCCAATTCGGCCGTCCCCGCAAAATCGCGGATCGGGAAAACACCCCGCAGCGTCTTTTCAAGGCCGGAAACATACCCCGTCGCAGGTTCCGAGCGCAAAAATTGCTCATAGCTTTCGCGCTGCACCTCAATCAGGTTCGGCATCTCAATCGCTTCATGGATATTGCCGAAAAGTTTGCGGATGCGCTTGCTCGACGGAGCCGTCAGGGCAGGAGCCGGTGCCTTGGTCGCCATAAAATAGGGTCGCCTATATCTTAGGGTGAAAATGCAAATGCGCTTTGCCAAAACAACGACACGAAAAACACCGGCGCGCCCTTCCCATGCCGGAAAAGCGGTCGGTAATTTTCGTTTCGCGTGGCGTCCTTTGCCCTATACGTGCTGGAAAGGCGCGACTCTTTCCCTATCCCGGGCGGGTGGACGGGGCATCATGTAGGAAATTTGCGCGAGCCTGTCAAACTGGGCGCGATATTTCAAGCCTGGCGGGCCAGCGCACCAATCGGGTCATCGGCCCAAAATTGGGTGATATAATCCCATGCCTCATCCGCGGTATCAACAAAGCGGATAAGGTCGATGTCGCTGCGGTTGATGACCCCTTCATCGGCCAGCGCGTCAAAATCGACCACCTTGTTCCAAAATTCGCGTCCGAAAAAGACGATTGGCAACGCCTTCATCTTGCCGGTCTGGATCAGCGTGAGCAGTTCGAAACTTTCGTCAAAAGTGCCAAAACCGCCGGGGAAAACCGCGACTGCGCGCGCACGCAGCAGGAAATGCATTTTGCGCAGCGCAAAATAGTGGAATTGGAAACTGAGCGATGGCGTCACATAGGCGTTGGGCGCCTGTTCATGCGGCAAAACGATGTTGAGTCCGATTGTCTCGGCCCCAGCCTCCACCGCGCCGCGATTGGCCGCTTCCATGATGGAGGGGCCACCACCCGAACAGACGACGAAATGGCGCTGGCCATCGGCATCCACCGGCACGCGTGCGGCGCGTGCGGCAAGCGCGCGCGCTTCGTCATAATAATGCGCTTTGGCGGCGAGCCGTTCGGCAATGCGGCGTTCGTCATCGGTCTTGGCAGCAGCAACCAGCGCGGCGGCAGCAGCGGATTCAGGAATTCGCGCCGAGCCATAGATGACAAGCATCGAGGCGATTTGCGCTTCATCGAGCAGCAATTCAGGCTTGAGCAGTTCAAGCTGAAAGCGCACCGGGCGCAGATCATCGCGCAACAGAAATTCGCTGTCCTGAAAGGCAAGGCGATAGGCCGGGCTGGATGTTTGCGGTGTCGCCAGATTATTGGTGGCAAACTGGGCGTCTTCGCTCGCCTTAGCAAAGCGCGAACTGGCATTCTGATTATCTTTGGTCATTTAGCCAGCCCTAGCGCTTATACGCCTCAGCGGCAATAACCTGCCCCGCTCATGTCAAAATGGAAATGATTGGCATGCTGGCGATTATATTCAGGGCTGAGCACCGTCCCAAACCGGCGGCAGGCCGATGTGTGAATGAGGCGCAAAAATTGCTGCGCACGACCATCACCTGACCAACCGCTCAAAACCGTGACGCGGGTCCCATCATCGAGCACAAAGGCCGACACATCGACCGCATTGGCATAGGCATGTTGCGACAATCGCCCGCTGCTCGCGCCATTGACGTTGCGGCAGCTATAGGTGCCAAAGGTTTCGATCCGCGCCAGATTGGCGCCAAAAACCTGCCGCGCAGCAGGTTTAACCGCATATTGCACCCAAGCGACAAAATTGCGTGCCAAGGGGCAGGTCATCGGCCCCAAATTGGTGGCGGGCGTCCCGATGTCGGTCAACCGCACGCTGCCGATGGCGTGACAGCCGCCGCCAAAATCCTGATCGGGCAACGCCGAAAAACGCACGCCTGCGCGCGCCAGTTCGGCCATGCACTGGCGGGTATCGGGATTATTGCTGACAGGGCTGGGGCGCGGTGGGCGCGCGGCATTATTGCTCGCCTGTGGCCGTTCCACCCCACCGAAACAGGCGGAAAGGCTGAGCAGCAACAGCGGGCTGAGACGGAGAAACAAACGCATGCCGCCCGCTTTACGCCAACATGGTAAACAGCCGGTAACCAACTGAAAATCTGTTGCAACGCAGCATATGCAGCTTGACAATCAGTCCGCGCCACTTAGGAGCGGCGACGGGCCACGCGGTCCCAACGCCGCGCGTGCTCTCTGTAAGGAGAGTTTGATGACGATAGATAAGCCGACGTGCGCGGTTGCGCGCCCCTATTTTTCCTCCGGTCCTTGCGCGAAGCCGCCAGGGTGGAGTCCCCAAAAACTTGACATTGCGGTCATGGGCCGTTCGCACCGGTCGACGCTCGGCAAAGAACGGCTGGCGCATTGCATCAAGCTGATGCGCGATACGCTGTCGCTGCCCGACACGCACCGTATCGCCATCGTTCCTGCATCCGACACCGGTGCCTTTGAGATGGCGATGTGGACGATGCTGGGCGCGCGCGGCATTACGATGCTGGCATGGGAAAGCTTCGGTGAGGGTTGGGTCACCGATGTTACCAAGCAATTGCGGCTCGACCCCAAAATCCTGCGCGCACCCTATGGCGAATTGCCCGATCTGGCAGCGGTCGATTGGGCCGATGATGTGCTCTTCACCTGGAACGGCACAACCTCGGGCGTCGTCGTGCCCGATGGCGACTGGATTGCCGATGATCGCGCCGGTCTGTCGTTCGTCGATGCGACGAGCGCGGTCTTTGCCTATGATTTGCCGTGGGACAAAATCGACGTTGCAACCTTTTCCTGGCAGAAAGTGCTGGGCGGCGAAGGGGGGCATGGTGTCCTCATCCTCGGCCCGCGCGCGGTCGAGCGGCTGCAAAGCCATACGCCCGCGTGGCCATTGCCCAAAATATTCCGCCTGATGTCCAAGGGGGTGCTGGGCGAAGGATTGTTCAAGGGTGAAACCATCAACACGCCGTCGATGCTGGCGGTGGAGGATGCGATATTCGCGCTCGAATGGGCGGGGTCGCTGGGCGGCGGCGCGGCGCTGCGTCAGCGCACGCTTGCCAATACCGCCGCGCTCGACGCGATTGTCGCAGCGCGGCCATGGCTATCCTATTTGGCGCGCGATGCCGCCTGCCGGTCAATCACCAGCATATGCCTGAACGTCGAGGGGGCCGATGGCGGCTTTATCAAGCGCATGGCTGCCTTGCTGGAGGCAGAGGGTGCCGCCTATGACATTGCGGGATATCGCGATGCCCCGGCAGGGCTGCGCATCTGGTGCGGCGCGACGGTGGAAACGGCGGATATAATGGCGCTCGGCCCATGGCTCGACTGGGCCTACGCCAGCGCCAAAGCGGCCTGAAACCCCCAATCAAATATCGAGCAAGCTGGCAGGCGACGCACGCCCCACTTGCCCCAAATGCAAGGGAATATACCCATGACCAACGGCCAACCGAAAGTTTTGATCAGCGACAAGATGGATCCGCGCGCGGCGCAGATTTTCCGCGAACGCGGGGTGGAGGTCGACGAACGTCCGGCCTCACCAAGGATGAATTGCTGGCAATTGTCGGCGATTATGACGGGCTGGCCATTCGGTCCGCGACCAAAGTGACCAAAGAAATATTGGACGCTGCGACCCGGCTGAAGGTCGTCGGGCGCGCGGGGATCGGCGTTGATAATGTCGATATTCCCGCCGCGTCGGCCAAGGGGGTGGTGGTAATGAACACCCCTTTTGGCAACAGCATTACGACCGCCGAACATGCGATCGCCATGCTGTTTGCGCTGGCGCGTCAGATACCCGAAGCCGACACATCCACCCAACAGGGCAAGTGGGAAAAAAACCGCTTCATGGGGGTTGAACTGACCGGCAAAACGCTGGGGCTGATTGGTGCCGGCAATATCGGCAGCATCGTTGCCGACCGCGCGCTCGGCCTCAAAATGAAAGCGGTCGCCTATGACCCCTTCCTCAGCCCCGAACGTGCTGTGGAATTGGGGATTGAAAAGGTCGAATTGGATGCGCTGCTCGCCCGCGCGGATTTCATCACGCTCCACACACCATTGACCGACCAGACGCGCGGCATTTTATCGGCTGAAAATCTCGCCAAAACAAAGCGCGGCGTGCACATCGTCAATTGCGCGCGCGGCGGGCTGATTGATGAAGCCGCGCTCAAAGAAGCGCTCGACAGCGGACAGGTCGGCGGCGCGGCGCTCGATGTCTTTGCGGTTGAACCGGCAGAGGCCAGCCCCTTGTTCGGCACGCCCAATTTCATCTGCACCCCGCATCTTGGCGCATCCACCAACGAGGCGCAGGTCAATGTCGCCATTCAGGTGGCCGAACAAATCGCCGATTATCTGGTGCATGGCGGGATTACCAACGCGCTGAATGTCCCCAGCCTGTCGGCGGAGGAAGCACCCAAGCTGAAACCCTATATGGCGCTCGCCGAACAATTGGGCCGGCTTGTCGGGCAGTTGGAGGGCGAAGATATCCTCTCCATCGCCATCGAGACAGAGGGCGCGGCGGCAACGCTCAACCAGAAACCGATTGTCGCTGCCGTCCTCGCCGGGTTGATGCGCGTTTATTCCGATACGGTGAATATGGTCAACGCCCCGCATATGGCCAAGGAACGTGGGCTGGATGTGCGCGAAATCCGCCATGATCGGGAGGGGGATTATGCCACCTTGCTGCGCGTCACCATCGCCACCAAAAAGGGTGACCATAGCGTTGCGGGCACGATTTTCGGACGCAGCGCCCCGCGCCTTGTCGAACTCCACGGCATAAAGGTGGAGGCGGATCTGGCGGGCGACATGCTGTTCGTCGTCAACGCTGACGCGCCGGGCTTTATCGGCCGGATTGGTGGCGCACTGGGCGAAGCGGGGGTCAATATCGGCACCTTCCATCTGGGTCGCCGCGAAGCGGGCGGGGAGGCGGTGCTGCTGCTGTCGATCGATGGCGCGGTGCCCGAAGCCTTGTTGTGGCAGATCTGCCAACTGCAGGGGGTGAAGCAGGTCAAGGCCTTGCGCTTTTGACTTCAATTTGGCGAAGCGGACGGATAAGGGCGGCGAGGTGACCGACAGCCACCCCGCCCCGCCCCCGTTGCTGCCCGAAGGGTTGCGCGACCGCCTGCCCGATGAGGCGGAGGCGGCGAGCCGCGTCATGCGCGCGCTGATCGACGTTTTTGCCGGCCATGGTTATCGCCGCGTCGCCCCGCCGATTGCCGAATTTCGCGAAACGCTGGCAACCGACGGCGATGCGGGCGCCAACAGCCTGTTGCGCTTTACCGACCCAGTGTCGCGCCGCACGCTCGCCATTCGGCCCGACATAACCCGGCAGGTCGGGCGTATCGCGACGAGCAGCATGGCCGCCCAGCCGCGCCCGATGCGCCTGTGCTATGCGGGGCAGGTGGCGAAACTCGCTGCCTCCACGCTGTGGCCCGAACGCGAAATGATGCAGATCGGGGCGGAATTGATCGGCAGTGATGCCACCGCCGCCCTATGTGAAATCGCCAAAATGGCGGTCGATGCGCTGGCGGCGGCAGGGGTTAGCGACATCAGCGTCGATCTGACCCTGCCCGATCTAGTCGATACACTGGCTGCCAGCACCTTGCCCCTGCCCGACGGCAATTTGGCGGCCGTGCGCGCCGCGCTCGACGCCAAGGATGCGGGCGCGCTGGCATGGCTTGGCGCATCGGCCTATCTGCCCTTGCTCGCCGCGACGGGGGATTTTGACAGAGCGATTGAGCGGTTGGCCAGCATCGATGCCCAAGGCGTGCTGGCAGGTCGGATAGCGGCACTACGCGCGGTCAATGCAGCGATTTCGGGGGTGGCGCGGGTAACGCTCGACCCCACCGAACGCCATGGTTTTGAATATCAGAGCGGCATTGGATTTTCCTTTTTCGCGCAATATCCAGCCGATACCCAGGGCCGATTTGGGGCATTTTCGATCGGTCGCGGCGGCAGCTACACCATTTCGCATGCCGATGGTCGCAGTGAAGCGGCGGTTGGCTTTTCGCTCTACCCCGACCCTCTGATCATGGCCGGGCTTGGCCGTTCAGCGGGGGAGGCTGCGCGCCTGTTCCTGCCCATCGGCTATGATGCGGGTGCCGCCGATGCGCTGCGTGCGAGTGGGTGGGTGACCATCGCCGCGCTGTCGCCCGCCGATGACCCACGCGCGCTGGGCTGCACCCATGTTCTGGATGGTGTCAGCGCGACAAAGCTCTAATCCCCTGCCGCCACCCGTGCCATCATCGCCGCCACCTGATCATTAGCTGCATAATCCGGCGTGCCGAAATCGACATTGATCCGCCGGTGGCGCGCCAGCACCTGCCGTTCGGGATAATGCATGGCCAGCGTGGCGACGCGCGCGCCGTCGCGCCGCAAACTACCCCCGAGCAACTCTGCCTGATCGACAGCATCGGCGCGCTGCGCATCATATAGGAACAGCCAATCGGGCGCGTCGGGCGCTCCGACATGATTGGTCGGCGACAGCGCTCGCTGGCGCGCAACATCGCTGCCAAAGGCGGGGATATAGGTGCGTTGCAGCATGAATTGCCCCGCGCTCGCCAATTGGCGCGGCACATCATAGGCCGCCCCATCGATGGGGATGACGCCGCGAATCGCGCCAAAGGCGTCCCCTGCATATTGGGGGTCGGTGCCAACCAACGATACGAGGTGTGCGCCCGCGCTATGCCCAAACAGGAGGATGCGGTTGCCATCATAGCCGCGTGCTGCCGCTTCTGCGCGCAGCCGCTGCAAGGCCATTCCGACATCGGCCGCTTCCTGTTCAACCGTCGCATTGGGGACGAGCCGATAGCCGATGGAGGCAAAGGCCCAGCCAGCGCGGGCAAAATATTCGGGCTTTTGCGCGACCATGGAGAGGTTGCCGCGCGCCCAACCGCCACCGTGAACAAAAACCGCTATCGGTGGCGGTGCCGCATTGCCTGCGCGCTCGCCAACACGGCGGGGTGGCAGATAAAGATCGACCGCCTGCAGGGGGTCATTGCCATAGGCAATATGAGCATCCGGGCGCGCCGTGCCGCTGGGGCCAAGTTCACGTTCCTCCATCGCGCCCCCGCGCGCCTGCATCGCGGCGAGTGCGCCGCTTGCAACGCCGCCCGACACCAGCAATGCAATCGCCAGCAGCTTGCAGCTTTGATCCCTAAAACCCATTGCAAAGTCCTTTCGAAATCCGCCCGAGCACAGAGCGACTTGCGCCAACATGGTTGCAAATTGTCGCAAGCCTTTCCCATATTGGTCGCAATCGCGCTTCATGCCGACCTCTGCGCTTGCCTCTGCCGCCAAATCGGCTAAGGCCGCGCGGGCCGCTTGGGCCGGAAAGCGACGGAATCACTATGGCCAATGTTACGGTAATCGGCGCACAATGGGGCGACGAGGGTAAGGGCAAAATTGTCGATTGGCTGGCCAGCCGCGCCGATGCGGTGGTGCGCTTTCAGGGCGGGCATAATGCCGGCCACACTTTGGTCGTTGGCGATCAGGTCTATAAATTATCACTCCTGCCGTCGGGCATTGTTACGGGCACCTTGTCGATCATTGGCAATGGTGTGGTGCTTGACCCATGGGCGCTGCGCGATGAAATAACCAAATTGCGTTCGCAAGGCGTCGCCATCACCCCCGACAATTTTGCGATAGCCGACAATTGCGCGCTGATCCTGCCCTTTCACCGCGACCTCGATGCCCTGCGCGAAACTGCGGCAGGTGCGGGCAAGATTGGCACCACTGGCCGCGGCATCGGCCCTGCCTATGAGGATAAGGTTGGCCGCCGCGCGATCCGTGTGTGCGACCTTGCCCACCTCGACAAATTGGATCCACAGCTTGACCGACTGACCGCGCATCATGACGCGCTGCGCGCCGGTTTTGGCGAACCGCCGATCGACCGTGCGCGCCTGATTGCCGACCTGTCCGAAATCGCCGACTATGTGCTCGAATATGCGCAGCCGGTGTGGAAGCGGCTCAAAAAAGTGCGCAAGGCGGGTGCGCGCGTGCTGTTCGAAGGGGCGCAGGGCGTGCTGCTCGACATCGACCATGGCACCTATCCCTTTGTCACATCGTCAAACACGGTTAGCGGCACGGCGGCCAGCGGTTCGGGGCTTGGCCCGGCATCGGTCGGTTTCGTATTGGGCATTGCCAAAGCCTATACAACGAGGGTCGGCAGCGGCCCATTTCCCACCGAATTGGACGATGCGACCGGGCAAAAACTGGGCGAGCGCGGGCATGAGTTTGGTACCGTCACCGGGCGCAAGCGCCGCTGTGGCTGGTTCGATGCGGTGCTGGTGCGCCAGGCCTGCGCGGTTTCGGGGGTCACCGGTATCGCGCTTACCAAGCTCGACGTGCTCGACGGGTTTGACCGGGTGCGCATCTGCACCGGTTATCGTCTGAACGGTAAAATCCTTGATTATTTTCCGGCGCACGCCGCCGATCAGGCAGCGGTCGAACCAATATATGAGGAAATGGACGGCTGGCAGGAAACGACCGCTGGCGCGCGCAGCTATGCCGACCTGCCCGCACAGGCGATTAAATATATCCAGCGCGTGCAGGAATTGATCGAAACGCCAATTGCGCTGGTGTCAACCAGCCCGGAGCGGGAGGATACTATACTCATCCGCGACCCATTCGAATAAAGGAAATTCGGCGATGGCGGCCTGCAAATGCCGGTTCTCCGCGCATTCCGGTGCTCACGTGCATAACAGCACGCTGCGCTCCGGTTCGCGTCTAACCACCATTTTCGGCACGCCATCATGCAAATTTCCCGCTTGGCGGAACAACCCGGATTCGGCGCTAGCAGCCTGCACATGTCCGTCAGTCGTCAAAGCCCGCGCGCCATGCGTCGTCCAGCAGCGATGAAAAACAGCGCTGGGAAAATGCCGATCCACGCCGCGCCATAGAGCACCCAGCGCACGCTTTCGCTGCCTGCAACCGGCTGCAGATAATCGGACAATATCCCAAAGGCGAGCGGCCCCAGCCCCAAGCCGATGAAATTCTGGCCAAATACGACCATCGATGCGCCAAGCGCGCGTAGCGGTGCGCGCACCAGACCCTGCACCGCGGCATAGGCCGGGCCATAATAGGCCGCGTTGAGCATTGTCGGCACCACCAACAGCGCCAGTGCGACGCGCCAATCAGATGCCGAATAGCTCGCGAACAATATCGGCGCAGCAAGCAACATGCCGATGCCCGGCAGCATCAAGCGCAAGCCCGGCCGCGCAGCGCTGAAACGGTCGGCGACATAGCCCCCCGCCCATGTGCCAAACAAGCCGGCCAACCCCAGCACCACCGCCAATGACAGGCCTGCCGCGCTGGTTGATAGGCCATGGCTGCGGATGAAAAAGCTGATCGTCCACAGCCCCTTGCCATAGCTTAAAAAGGCTGTGAGCGATGCCGCGATAAACAGATAATGATAGGTGCGGGAGCCAAAAATTTCTGCCAACCCGCTATGCAGCGGTGTCGCATCGTGTCCCGCCTTTTGCGCCGCGCTCGGCAAAATTTGGCGCGGGTCGCGCAGCAACAGGCGCACCACCAACGCCAGTACCAGCCCCGGCAAACCAACAAGCATCAAGGCGATGCGCCAACCATAAAGATCGTTGATGATCCCGCCGACGACCAGACCCAATAGGGAACCAAGCGGCACGCCAAGACCAAAAAATGCGATGGCCGAGGATCGTTTTTCCACCGGCACCGCGTCGGCAATCAGCGCATGGGCAGCGGGCGTGCAGCCCGCTTCGCCGATACCAACGCCGATGCGCGCGGCGAGCATTTGCCAGAAATTCTGCGCAAAGCCGGTAAGCGCGGTCATGAGCGACCAAATGGCAAGCGATAGGGAAATCAGGCTGACGCGGTCACTGTTCCCCTTGTCCGCCCAACGGGCGATGGGAACGCCGAGCACCGCATAAAAAACCGCAAAGGCCGGGCCTGCCAGAAAGCCGAGCAGGCTGTCGCTGAGGCCCAGTTCGCCCTTGATCGGTTCGGCCAATATGTTGAGGATCTGCCGATCGAGAAAATTGAGTGTATAGGCGGCAAGCAAGATCCACAGCAGCATACGCACACTGCTTGGCGCGGCGGCGGTGCCGCCGCCCGGCGAGCCCGCACCCACGATCAGCCCGACGCCTGACCGGGCGTATTCACCCCCATGGATTGCAGATAGCGTTTCACGCTGCGCGCCGCCTGCCGCAGCCTTTGTTCATTTTCGACCATGGCGATGCGGACGAACCCCTCACCCTCCTCCCCATAGCCGACGCCTGCGGCAACCGCGACGCCAGCCTGCGTCAAAAGCTGTTTTGAAAATTCGAGGCTGCCCAGATGCGCGAGCGCTGGCGGCACGGGTGCCCAGGCGAACATCGACGCGCGCGGGGCTGGAATGTGCCAGCCCGCCTTGCCAAAACTGTCCACCAGCACATCGCGCCGTTTCTGATATAGTGCGCGATTTTGATCGACAATGTCCTGCGGCCCGTTGAGCGCAGCAACCGCCGCCGCCTGAATCGGGGTAAATGCCCCATAATCTAGGTAGGATTTGACGCGCGTCAGCGCGGCTATCAGCGTCCTGTTCCCCACCGCAAAGCCAATCCGCCAACCCGCCATCGAATATGTCTTGGACATGGACGTAAATTCGACCGCCACATCCTTGGCCCCCGGCACCTGCAAAATCGATGGCGTCGGGCAACCATCATAATAAAGCTCGCTATAAGCAAGGTCGGACAAAATCCAGATGCCATGTTCCTTGGCAAAGGCGACCAGCCGTTCGTAAAAAGCAAGGTCGACCACCTCCGCTGTCGGGTTCGATGGATAGTTGACGATAAGGACGCTGGGTTTGGGTACGGTGAATTTGACCGCGCGTTCGAGCGCCGCGAAATAGGCTTCGTCGGGCGTCGTCGGCACGCTGCGGATGGTGGCACCGGCGATGATGAAACCGAATGTGTGGATGGGGTAGCTGGGGTTGGGGGCGAGCACGACGTCACCCGGCGCGGTGATCGCTTGCGCCAGATTGGCCAACCCTTCCTTACTGCCCAGCGTCACCACCACTTCGCTGTCGGGGCACAGCTCGACCCCAAAGCGGCGACCATAATAATTGGCCTGTGCGCGGCGCAGCCCGACAATTCCCTTGGACGCAGAATAGCCATGCGCCTTGGGGTCGCGCGCAACCTCCACCAATTTTTCAATGACATGCGACGGTGGCGGCAAATCGGGATTGCCCATGCCAAGGTCAATAATATCCTCACCCGCCTGGCGTGCTGCGGCCCGCATCGCATTCACTTCGGCGATGACATAGGGCGGCAATCGCTTGATGCGGTAGAATTCCTCGGACATAATTTCCTGCATTTCTGGCTTGGCACCATCGCCAATTGCTATTGCTATAGTGCGCGTTTGCCGTTCGGGAAAAGGGGGGAGCACCCGCCCAGCACCCTTTTTTCGATTTTGCCGCTTGCCAAGCGGCGTCGGTTATGAACATTTGTGTCAGCAATGCGGGGCATCGGCCCTATTTATCTGGATGGGGAGGTTTTTTTGAACGCGCAGATTCCGGCCGAGCTGGCACAGACCATTATCGACCCCGCAGCCTATCAGGATGGTGCGCGCGTCGATGCCGCCTTTGACACGCTGCGCCGCGACCATGGCTTTGCCAAGGCTGAACTGGCGGGATATCCGCCGATTTGGGTGGCGTCGCGCCATGCCGATATATTGGCGATCGAAATGCGCGCGAAGGAGTTTCAAAACGGCCCGCGTTCCAGCACTTTGATGCCCGACGAAACACAGAATATTGTGCGTTTTCTGACTGATGGCGATTCCAATTTCATGCGCACGCTGGTCGGCGTTGATGGCGCAGAACATAAAGCGCTGCGGTCCATCGTTTTTCCGGCGATGACCCCGCAAGCCGTCCGCGCGATGGAGGGCAAGGTTCGCGCCACCGCCGCACAATATGCCCAGATGTTGTTCGATCAGGCCCCCAGCTGCGATTTTGCCGCCGATGTCGCCTTTTATTATCCGCTGCGCGTCATCATGGGTGTGCTGGGCGTGCCCCAGGAGGATGAGCTATATCTGCTGGAATTGACGCAGCAATTATTCGGTTCGACCGACCCTGAAATGAACCGGTCCAAGACCGAAGTAACGCCTAAGGAAGCGCTCGATCAGGTCATCGAAATCAACGCCGCGATGGAGGCATATTTTGGCAAGGTGACCGACATGTTCCGCGCTGCGCCCGACGATGCCAAGGTCAACAGCCTGATTGCCAACGCCACCATCGATGGCGAATATCTCAATCGTCGGCAGCTGATGGGCTATTACATCATCGCCGCCACGGCGGGCCATGACACCACGTCGAATGCGACAGCGGCGGCCATGTGGGAATTGGCTGAGCGGCCCGACCTCCTCACCCAATTACAGGCCGACCCCAGCCTGATCGGTGCCTTTGTCGAGGAAAGCATCCGCTGGTCAACGCCGGTCAAACATTTCATGCGCACCGCAGCCGCCGACAGCGAATATGCCGGGCACCAGATTGCGGCGGGCGATTATATCTTCCTCTCTTACCATTCGGCCAACCGCGACGATGCGGTGTTCGAACACCCCTATGCGTTCGACATTCACCGCAAGCCCAATAAGCAGCTTGCCTTTGGCTATGGCCCGCATGTCTGCATCGGCCAGCATCTGGCGCGGATGGAAATGCGGCTCTTGTGGGAAGCGATCATCCCGCGCCTTGCCAGCGTCGAACTGGATGGCACGCCAGAACGGACCAAATCTGCCTTTGTCTGCGGCCCCAAACATGTGCCAATCAAATTTACGCTAAAACAGGATGCATGATTATGAGCGAGGCGCCCTATAAAATCTGGCAGTGTCTGAACTGCGGCTATATTTATAATGAGGAGGAGGGTGACCCAGCCGAAGGACTGGCACCGGGCACCCGCTGGGCCGACATCTCTGATGATTGGATGTGTCCACAATGCGGGTCGAGCAAACAGGATTTTGAGATGGTGGAAATCTAGGTCTGCCGAAACTTCCTATTCGTTCGAACGATTTTATTGGTTAAGCTGCGCCAAATTGCCTTGGGGGGAATATGCGCGTTCGAAACAGCCTGTCGTTGCTTGCACTGCTCGGGGCATCCGCCGCCTTTGCAGCGCCGGCATTTGCGCAACAGAGCATCGCTATTGGCCAGAGCGTTTCCGGCAGCCTCGACAATGGTGACAGCAGCTTGTCGTCGGGCGAATATTTCGACGCCTATGAATTTGAAGGACGCGCGGGACAGACGCTGACCATCCGGCTCGATAGCGATGCTATTGACCCCTACCTCATGCTGCGTGGGCCGGGCAGTTTTTCCGAGGATAATGACGATGCGACGCCCGGCGAACGGCGCGCCGAAATTACCGTGCGTTTACCGACCAATGGCCGTTACCGCATCATCGCCACCAGCTATGCCGCCGGCGAACGCGGGCGGTACCAGTTGCGCCTTGGCGCGGGCGATTTGGCGAGCGCCCCCACCAACGCCAACAGCAATGGGCCCCGTACGATCAACGCAGGGCAAAGTGTTGATGGTGCGCTCGACGGCAATGATCAGACTTTGCCAAGCGGCGAATATATCGAAACCTGGACCTTACAGGGGCGGCGCGGCGAAAGCTTTGATGTCACGCTGCAATCAAGTGCATTTGACCCATATTTGATCGTCCGTGGGCCGGGCGGCCTGTCGCAGGATAATGATGACGCCGACGGGCGCGGCACGCGCAACAGCCGCGTGCGTTTCACCATGCCTGCCGATGGCGAAGTGCGCATCGGCGCAACCAGTTTTCGCAGCGGCGAACAGGGGCGGTATGTGCTGGCGGTCAATGGCGCAGGCGGCAATGCGCCGCCCCCGCCCGTCGCTGCAACCGGCGGCAATGATGCAGCAGCATTAAGCCCGGGCGAACGGGTCAATGGTGCGCTCGCATCGGGCGACCGGCAGCTTTCGACCGGCGAATATGCCGACCAGTTCATCATCGACGGGCGTGCGGGGCAACGTGTCGAACTGCGGCTTGATTCGGCGCAATTCGACCCATTTGTGCAGATCAACGGGCCGGGCAATTTTGTCGAGGCGAACGACGATGACCCGTCGGGCGGGCGGAATAGCCGCCTTGCCGTCACGCTGCCGAGCGATGGGCGTTATGTTGTGATGGTCACCAGCTATGCCGCGCGCGAAACGGGCAATTATGTCCTGCGTTACGGCGAAGGCGCGACGAGCATTGCCGATGCACCGCCGCCAACCCGCCCTGCAGACCCCGCGCGCGTGACGCCCGATGGCGCGGTGCTGACGCTGGGGCGCAGTGTCAGCGGCGAATTGGCGGCGGGTGATGAAACGCTGCAATCAAGCGGTGAATTTGTCGACCATTATCGTTTTAACGGGCGGCGCGGACAGCGAGTCGCCATCGATGTCGCATCCGAAGCGTTCGACACATATGCGATCTTGCAACCGCCCGAAGGCGATCAGATCGACAATGACGATGGGCCGGATGGCACAAACGCCCGCATCGAACAGGTTCTGCCCGCCGATGGCGAATATGGCCTGCTCGTCACATCCTATCGTCCCGGCGAAAGCGGGCGTTACACGGTTACCCTGTCCGAAGCGGCCGAACCTGCGCGCACCGCCAATGTGCGCGGCGGCCAGCGCGTTTTTGCGGTGATGGTGGGCGTGTCGGATTATGGTGGGGCGGCCAATAATCTGCCCTATACCGATGAGGATGCGAATAAAATCGCCGAAACGCTGCGCCGCGACGGCGTGCTGAACCCGGCCAGCATCACCATCACCAATGGCGGAGCAACCCGCGGCGCGGTGCGCAGCGCGATTGAAAATGTTGCAGGCCAAGCAGGGCCGGATGACATTTTCCTCTTTTTCTATTCAGGCCATGGCCAACAGATTGACGGCCGCCCATCGGCAACCGAACCCGATGGACGCGATGAAGCACTGACCCTCATCGACGGGCCGCTGACCGATGATGAAATGGCCGCGATGTTCGCGCCGCTGCGCACACGATTGTCGCTGCTCATCCTCGACAGTTGTTTTTCGGGCGGCTTCGCGCGCGATGTCGTCAACCGCCCGGGCGTGATGGGGGTATTTTCCTCGGAAGAGGATTTAACCAGTCTGGTCGCCGAAAAATTCCGCGCTGGCGGATATTTGGCGCATTTCGTGCGGCAGGCATTTTCGGGCGATGCCGACAATAATGGCGACCGCATTTTGTCTGCGGGCGAACTGGCAGCATATTTGCGCCAACAGTTTAATTCGCCTGACGTCGGCCTGCTGGAGGCGGAAACCACCGACGGGCAGCGCAATTACCAGAACCTGGTGATTGACCGCGGCGGGGTGCAGGTGGATGATGTCATTGTCCGGCTGGGCAATTCGGCCGCCGCCATGCCTGACCAATAGGCGACAATTCACAAGCGCGGCGACGAGCCAGCGCTTGCCCCAGCCCCGCAACCGCCCTATGCCGACATCTGTAGTTGGGAGGGCAAGCCATGTACTGGGCAAAGCGTTTTTGGGTGGTGGTGAGCGCATTGTGCGCCGCAGGTTGCGCCGCAAATGGCGCGGTGACCAATGCGGCACCGCCGACCCGCGAAATAGCGCCTGTCCTGACCAGTCCCGATGCGGTGGACACCGCTAGCTTTGCCCGCCCGCTGGAGGCGCGCGTCACCCATGTCGCGCTCGACCTCAGCCTCGATTTTGACCAAAAACGGGTGGCGGGAACCGCAACGCTCGACATTATCGCCGCGCCTGATGCCCAGCAAATCATCCTCGACAGCCGCAACCTTGCCATCGCGTCGGTCACCGATATGGCGGGGCATGCGTTGCCATTTGAAATTGGCACCGGCGATGCGCTGCGCGGCCAGCCGATCAGCATCCGCTTTGGCGATGCGCGGCGGATCCGCATAACTTATCACAGCGGGCCGGATGCAGAGGCGCTGCAATGGCTGACCCCCGAACAGACAGCGGGTCGGCACCATCCCTATTTATTCAGCCAGGGCCAATCGATCCTCAACCGCAGCTGGATACCGACACAGGACAGCCCGGGCATCCGCCAGACATGGGAAGCGGTGATCCGCGCGCCCGAACCGCTGAAAGTCGTGATGTCGGGTGACCGTTTGACCCCCGACGGCGCGCCAGCGGGTGCAGGCTGGCGCAGTTATAGCTTTCGTATGAGCCACCCGGTTGCCCCCTATCTTATCGCCATCGCGGCCGGCGACATTGTATTTCGCCCGCTGGGCGCGCGCACCGGCGTTTGGACCGAGCCGGCGATGATGGACCGTGCGGCAGCGGAATTGGCTGATACCGAGGCGATGGTCGAAGCGGCGGAGCGGCTCTATGGCCCCTATCGCTGGGGGCGTTATGACGTCATCGTCCTGCCGCCCAGCTTCCCCTATGGCGGCATGGAAAACCCGACACTCACCTTTTTGACCCCGACTTTCATCGCGGGGGACAAGAGCCTCAACGGCCTGATTGCCCATGAACTGGCGCATAGCTGGTCGGGCAACCTCGTCACCAATGCGGTCTGGGGCGATAGCTGGTTGAACGAAGGGGTGACATCCTATTTCGAAAACCGGATTATGGAGGCGCTATACGGCGTCCGTCGCGCCGGACAGGAAGAAGCGCTGAGCTTTGCTGAAACCGAAAATGCGCTGCACGAACTGGGCGCGGCCAATGATGCAACCCGCCTCCACCAACCGCCAAATAGCGACAGCGATGGCGGGTCGAGCGGCATCACCTATGACAAGGGCGCGACATTCCTGCGCACGATGGAACGACTGGTCGGGCGCGCGCGCTTTGACGCATGGCTGCGCCAATGGTTCGACAATCATGCCTTTCAGCCAGCGACTTCCGCAATGTTCCTCGCCGATATGCGGCAGAATCTGATCCGTGGCGATGCCGCGATGGAAGCGCGACTGATGCCGCAGGATTGGATCTATGGCACCGGTCTGCCCGCCAATGTAGCACGCCCCGACCCGGCGGCATTTGCGGCAGTTGATGCCGCATCACATGCTTACCAGACAGCAGGCACCATCGATGCGGCGGCCTGGCGCGGCTGGACGACCGCCGAACGGCTGCGCTTTTTATCCAATGTGCCAGAAGCGCGCAGCGCCGACCAATTGGGTGCGCTCGACCAAGCCTTGCGCCTGATGGATGAAGGCAATGTGGAGGTGCGCTTTGCGTGGCTCAACCTTGCGCTCGCCAACCGTTATCGGCCAGCCGTACCCGCAGCCGAGGAATTTTTGGCTACCATCGGGCGGCGCAAATTTGTCGCCCCCTTGTTCCGCACCTTGGTCGATACGGGTGATTGGGGCCGAACGATTGCAACGCGCATCTATGCCCGCACCCGCGCCACATATCACCCGGTGACACAGGCAGGGGTTGACCGGATTTTGGGGCAGGGCGCTTGATGATCAACCGCCGCCAATTTGTCGGCGGCGCGACCATCGGCAGCGCAATGTTGCTGAGCGCCTGCGGGCCGAGCGTGCGCGATGCGCCGCGCGTCATCGCCAGCGCCTATGATAATTTTTATGTCGGCACCGGCACCCAGATGCAGGGCGCATTGCGCGGGGCAAAAACAATATATCTGGCGGCATTGGCGATCGAGACATGGGCAGGTCGATCGATGCTTTCGGCGGAGCGCCAGTCGGTGCCAGAGGTTACCCGCGCCGCATTGTGGATGGGGCTGCGCGTCGCACGATTGGACGGTGCAGCCGACAAATTGCAGCAAGTGGTCCGCACGCTCGATCATTGGAAAGCGAGTGGCAATAATGTTGCGGGCCTTTGCGTCGAATTTGCAGGCGCTGCGGGCCAAAATGCCGATCAGCAGGCATTATTTTTGCGCGCCGTGCGCCAAGCGTTGCCGCGCGAACTGAAATTGCACGTCACCGGCCTTGCCACCGATGCAGATGGCCGATTGACTGCGCTCGGTAATTTGGTTGATGAGAATATCGTGCGTTTCTTTGCCGATGGTGGCCCAGCCCTACCCCCAAGCGCCTATTTGGCCGCCGCAACCGCCCTGCCATTTCCCTTTCGCATCGGCCTGCAGCAGGGCGATATATTGCCTGACCTGACGGCAGCCCACCGCCACGCACTATTCGCTGGACACACGGTCTTTCTGGTCAATGCGCGCTGAATGCCGCGCGATGATTAAACTTCAGCGGGTCAACCCAAGCGCGCCCAAGCGCGCTATTTTTTCCACCGGGCACAGCAGTATATTGTCGAGCCGTGGCAGCGCCGACCAGTCATAGATGGCGGTCAGCCCCCCCCCCGCCTGCAGGCGCATGGCCTGATAATCAGGCGGCAGGTGGGGCGCGAATTGCAGTTCGGGGCCGAGACCGCGACTGGCCAATTCTTCCCGATTATATTCGGCGATGATGAAGGGGCGATCCTTGGTCAGGCGTTTTGTCCCGCCGCGATAGGCATGATCCTCATGCCCCTCGACATCGATTTTGATCACGCCGACCGGCAGGTCGGGTAACGCCACATCATCAAGGCAACGCACCTCTATCGCAAAGGTTTCGCGACCTGCCGCAGCCGCCGCATCAACGATTTCCGCATTGCCCGTATCCTCACCATGGTCGGCGGAAACAAAGGCGAGTTGCAGCGTTGCCGGCGCATCCGACAGACCATAGGGGTGAATGCTAATAACACCTTGTTGCTGGTTAAGCGCCACATTTTCCGTCAATCGCGCAATATTGCCCGGCATTGGTTCAAAGGCATGGCATTGACCCACATTGCCCCTGAGGTGGGAAACCTGCACCGCATAGATGCCGATGTTGGCCCCAATATCGAGGAATAGCTGATCATCGTCGAGCAGATCAGCGCATAATTTGGTCCAAAAACTGTCGCTATTGCGCGAATATATGCTGTACCATTGGCCTACCGAGCGCATGTCGAGCAACAACCGCGCGCCGTTGTTCAGGTTGGTCGCGACGATTGGATTTCCTCCAACCGCGCGAAAGCAACGATTAGCGGCACCCGCCACACGCATCATCCCGCGCACATGCCAAAAACGGCTCGTCACCGCGCTGGTTGTCCGCACCATATATTCGACCAATGCCATGACGCCCCCCTATTCAGCGACTTGCCCAAGGCCGAAGCCTAATCGACGCAGCACATAGTGCAAGCGCGGGGAGATTCATCTGATGGCTGGAGTTACCCCGGATCAAGTCCGGGGCACGCGAAAATCTAATCGCGCTGCTTTGCGGCGCTGAGATTTTCGGTGGTTGCGGGGGCAGGATTTGAACCTGCGACCTTCAGGTTATGAGCCTGACGAGCTACCGGGCTGCTCCACCCCGCGTCACCAATTCGGGCCGCCATGCAGCCCGGAAGCCCTTTTGTTTCCCGCATCGCTGCTGCGATCCGGTGGCGGGCTGCTCCACCCCGCACCTATAACACCACCCATGGGTGGCAAAAACAGCAAAGGGGCGAGATCTGATATAGATCGCGCCCCTTGGCCTTGTGAATGGTTGTCATTTTGCGCGCACCGGCTGCAATGCCTGGCGACGACCTACTCTTCCAACGCTTAAGCGGTAGTACCATCGGCGCTGCCAGGTTTCACGGCCGAGTTCGAGATGGGATCGGGTGGGTCACTGGCGCTATGGCCACCAAGCAATGAAGCCGGTGCGACTGGGAAACAGCCCGCAAACCGGGTTGTTTCCAGCAAAATGTAATAATCGATGCAAAATTGGCTGAAATTTGCCGCCTTGGCGTGCCTGCATGTGCAGGGCTGCCATTGATGGCGGGACTCTCAATGCGCGAAAAGAGCAATTAGGACTGGTTAGCTCCATGCGTTACCGCACTTCCACATCCAGCCTATCAACGTGATGGTCTATCACGGCTCGAAGAAGACTTATCTTGAGGGAGGCTTCCCGCTTAGATGCTTTCAGCGGTTATCCCGTCCATACATAGCTACCCTGCTGCGCGGCTGGCGCCACGACAGGTACACCAGAGGTATGTTCAACCCGGTCCTCTCGTACTAGGGTCAACTCCTCTCAATCTTCGACGCCCACGGCAGATAGGGACCAAACTGTCTCGCGACGTTCTGAACCCAGCTCACGTACCACTTTAATTGGCGAACAGCCAAACCCTTGGGACCTGCTCCAGCCCCAGGATGTGATGAGCCGACATCGAGGTGCCAA
>CALFXW010000185.1 GCA_937957805.1 uncultured Sphingopyxis sp. | reverse complement strand
CTACGCGTACTACTCCGACACGCATTCGACTCACTCTGACCGCTGGGCGGAGTACACCATTGCAGGCCGTCCGAAGTGCGGCGAGGCCAAGAACTGCCTGAAGACCGACCGGTGTCCTCACCCCGGTTGCCCGGGCGTGAAGGGCCACGTGGAGTGCCCGCGTTGCGGGGAAGACCATTGCGCTTGTCTTGAGTAGTAACTGAGCTTCCGGGAGGCACGAGGTTAACCGCTCGTGCCGGGTATCGCGGTGAAGCCGCGAGGGTTCGACTCCCACCGGGCTTTATGATTCCAGCGTACGAAGTGGTTCAGACAAAGCGGGCGGCCAAGGCGCTCCTCAACCGCATCTACCCCAACAAGGCACCTGCCGAGGCATGGCGTTACGTCGGACTCGACACCGAGTTCTTCGTCGAAGACGCGCCGCCGAACTCGGCACAAGCGGGCGCTACCCTACTGGGGTATCTCCAGATTTCGAACGGCAAGGAGCGCATCGTTGTCGAGGGCCCTCTCGCATCCACAGCGCGCGGCAAGAAACAGGACCTCATCAAGCTCTTCAAGCCGTGGCTCCGCGACTCGCGCGTCAAGAAGCGCATCTCGACCATCCGCGCCGACTTCACCGTGCTCCGCTCGGCTGGCTACGGCGAGATGCGCGGCATGGACATGGACACCGAGGTTCTCGACTGGCTGTACGACGAGAACCGGCTGCGCCATGGCTTGAAGGACGCCGCGCCCGACCACGTCGAGCGTCAGGCGGCCGGTTACCGAAATTGCCCCGCCACCGCCGGAGGAGGATGGCGGCTGATTGTCGATCAGACTGAGGTTGATTGTCCCGCCCCGTTCGGGGGTGCCGGCACGCAGCGTCATGTCGCCCGCGACGCTCAATAATTGGCTGGTGCCAATACCAAAATCGATGCTGCGCGCCGCGCTGATATCCACATTGCCGCCGAACCTGATGGTTCCCAGCGGTGACGAAGTGCTGCACGAACCGAAGCATTGACTATTCGGTCGACCGCTAAAACTGCCCGTCACGCTGGCGGTCACATTGTTACGGAATATGATGTCGCTAACGCTGATGCTGGCGTTGCCGACCTGCGATGATGGCGATGTTTGACCACCTGCGACACCACGCCCGGCGCTGAGCACGATGCCGCCGTCGGGATTGACGGTTGCGCTGCGTGCATCGGCAAACCCAATCGTGCCCGATAACAGCATCGTCATCGCCTGCGCTTTGGGCACCGCGACGAAATAGGCCCGGCTGTCATAGGTCGCGCTGTGGTCGGACGGCCCACCGGTAAAGCCGCCATGTTGTATGCCATGTGCGTCGGTGGTGCCGACAACTACACTAATGTCGAACAGGCCATTGTTGATGGTAATATTGGCGGATTCGGCAGCAACCAGCGCAATGGATCCATCCGCAGCAATCGTCGCGTTCTGGATGATGCGCGGTGCGACCAGCGCAATATAGGCGCTGCCATCGGTCCGGTTGGAGAGGATTTGCGCGCCCGCCGCTATGTTGATTTCGCTGCTATTGGTGCCCGCGATCCCCGAATCGCCAAAGCGTATTTCATTGCGGGTTCCGAACAGGCCGCCGGTGGTGTCGATATCTCGGTTGGTGAGGACAAGGCTGCCAACATTGATAACCGCGCCTGACCCGACCATGATGCCGCCGGGGCTGTAAAACCAGACGTTGCCGCCTGCGCCGCCATTCACGTCCGAAGTGATCGCGCCGTTCAACTCAATCATCCGCGCAACCGGCACATCGGCAGCATTGCGCGGAATTATGCGGTTGAGCACCGTAAATTCCTGCGAACCGGTAAAGCGCGCGCTCGCGCCAAAGGGCAGGAAATCGATATTGCCCGTGCCGGTGCGGTCATTTGGCGTCCAGTTGATCACCGCCTGCGGAACATTGACCGTGATGGTATCGGCGCCGGGGGTTTGCACAATCGTGGCGCTGCCGGGCACCACAATTTCGGGAGCACCTTGAAAACCGGTGGTCAATTGCGCCCGCGCCGGATTCGCCTGTACCAGGGCGACTGCGCTTGCGGCCAGAGCGGCGCTGGTCAGCAGTCGGGCGCGCAGCCCGCGCTTTGGCGCAGGAGCCAGCATGCGAATGGCGCGATGGGGAAGGGCACGGGTCATGGTCATCATCCTGCTAGGGTGAGTGGGGCTACTCACCGGGCAATTCCAAATTGAACACTCAGCGACATTAGAAAACGGGTGGGGCCGCGCGTTCCGGCAAAGCCTGCACGCTGCAATGGTTCGGCGATGGCAAAGTCGAGCCGTGCCCTATCCCCCCATGCGACGCGCGCACCGCCGCCCACCGACACGAGCTTTTGCGGGTTGAGGCCGGCAAAGCCGCTATCTTCATTCCATGTCCATGCCGCATCGACAAAGGCAAAGGGTTGGATGGCAATGCTGGTGCGCGTGCGCGGGACAAGCGACAGGATGCGAATTTCCCCGCTGAGACCTAGCCCGCTGTCGCCGGTCAATATGCCGGGGTCATAGCCGCGCCCGGTCGTAAAATTGCCGGCAGAAAATTCCTCATAAGCGGCGAGCGCGCTCGAACTATATTGCGCGCGCGGGGCAACAACAAAGGCTATGGCCGGGGCAGGGCGAAACGCAAATTCGCCGCGTGCGCGCAGGATGAAGGCCGATGGATTGGCTTCTATCCGGCTGAGTGGCACAGCCCCCGGCCCAAAGCATGCGCCGCCCACCACGCACCGGTCGCTCGCACCAAAAATGTCGACACCTTTGCGCGCTTCCACTTCGAGATTGGCCGACCATTGGGGTTCGGCGGGCGAATAGCCATCGACACCTGAAAAGGCATCGGGGTCAATCCACGCCTGATCGAGTTTGAGCCATGCGACACGCAAATTGTCGCGGCTGAGCAATGCACCGACCGCGCTCGTATCCTGATCGATCCAGTCGAAACCACCGGCAATCCATGTGCTGCGCGTCTGGCGCAGGTTGATGGGGTATCGCGCCTGTAATGTACCGACCAATGTGTCGGATTTCAGGTTCAACCCACCTGCGATGGTCGGGCGTGTCCAAGCATAGGTGAAATCGCCCGCGATGGTGAGGCCGTGGCGACCCAGACGGAAATTATGCCCCGCCTGCACCACCTGCTGTTCGTCGGTATCGGCGGTGGAATATATGGCCAGACTGGTTTCATCGCCCAGCCCGGTCAGGCCGAACAGCCGTGCGCGCGCAATCCCGCCCCAGCGTCCGACTGCATGGCTGCCGAAATTCTGAAAATTGGCATCCACCGCGCCCGTTTGCTGAACCGCGATAACCTCACCCACCACTTCACCGGGCGCGCCAGCGGGGCGCAGCGTCAACCGCGTGGATAGGCCAGGAATATTGTTGGCGAGCAATAGGCTGCGTTCGGCATCGCGCACGTTGAACAGCGGCTGATCCTGCAAATTGGACAGGTAACGCGCCAATTGATGTTCGTTGGCACCGATGTCACCGCGCACCTGAATGCGGGAGAGATGGGCAGCCAAAATATCGAGTTCTACGGCCCCACCGCTGATTGTCTGCACCGGCACACGCACGGCGGCGAGATAGCCCGCGCGGCGCAAAATGGTCGCCGCCCGGTCGCGGATTTCACAGACCGACGCCACCGGCACTTCCTGCCCCACCATGTCGCGCCACGCATCATCCAGCATTGCGGTGTCGAGCGCCGCTGGCGCATTGAACGTCACCCGCGACAGGGTGAAACGGACATTGGTAAATTCACCGCCCGACAGCGGGCAGGGCGAACGTTCGACCGCAGCGTTGCTGTCAATGTCAACGCGCGTGGTTTCGCTGCTGACCGGTGGGGGGGTGCGCAAAATCTCCTCCCGCGTGGGGGCGACCTGCGCCAGCGCGGGGCCAGCGCTGCCCAATGCGAGCAACGCGGCACCCAGCCACAGCCACCCCCTTCGGCACCCCCGATATGGGCCTGCCCCGGACAATTTCTTATTATGCAAAACCATTATCGGCTGTTCCGTGCGTTGGGGTTGGCGACCATATTTGCCGCCGTGGTGGAAGGTGCGGGGGCGGTGCTGGGCTGTAGCGCTTGGCCGCCATCGCCGATGATCGCAAAGCCCGCCCAATAATAAGGATGCGACGTTGCCACATCGTCCATCAGCGTTGCTTGGGCATTGCCCAGTGCATCGGCTACGCTTTCGCCCGGTGCAGCCCGGAAAAGCCCCCCGATCAACCGCGATGTTGCGTTGAAATCATCCGGGGCGGGCCAATGGCTGGCAAGAACGGAACGTCCACCCGCGCCGATAGGACGGCGACCTTGGCCGCCACGTCATGAAGCGGGCGACCTATGGGATCGCGATCAAGTCGAGCCACCACTCGTCAGGGCGCTCTACCAGGCCGCGGCACTCCGGGGTCACGGCTGCGTTGGCCGCGAAGTCAGGCGCCACCGTCGGCTCTGCAACAAGGGGCCGGGCGGTTACCATGGCACCTTCACCTTCGTGACGTCGATGTCGGC
>CALFXW010000184.1 GCA_937957805.1 uncultured Sphingopyxis sp. | reverse complement strand
GGCACAGTTAAGCTCCTCCTGCATACGCCGGAGCACAGTTAAGCTCCCCCTGCATAGGCCGGAGCACGATGACATGGCCCCATGCGCAGCATCTTGGCGGCGAAGTCGCTTGAGGCGGCTTGGCGCGAACCAAATATGCGGTTCATGTCTCGACTTCGCTCGACACGAACGGATAAGGGAATGCACACCCACCCCACGTTCATGTCGAGCGAAGTCGAGACATCGGCGGCCAACCCCGTCGGGCACTACCCAAATGCCATGCGCATCAGGTGTGAAGCAGCGCCATTTACTGCGGTTTTGTGCCGCCCCATTGCGCGGCGCGGCGCTGACTGCTAGGGGCGCGCGCAATGGAAAGGCCGCGTTCCGGCGCGGTCGCCAACCCGTCCAACAACAGGAAGTTACCGCCGCCATGGCCGACGAAAACCAGAACAATGACAACAGCGACAATGTCACCATCCCCGGCATCGATCCGGCGGCGATAACCGGCGCGGGCAATGGTGCGGACACCGGCCCCGCCATTGGTCTGATTTCGCAATATGTGAAGGATTTTTCGTTCGAAAATCCCAATGCGCCGACCTGTTACCAATGGACGTCGCAGCCGCAAATTGACGTGCAGTTCAACATTGGCACCAATGTCGTTGCCGAAAATGTTTATGAAAGCGCGATCAAAATCGACATCGTCGCCAAACATGATGAAGGCGACAGCTTTGTCATCGACCTCACCTATGCGGGCCTGTTCGGCGTGCGCAATGTTCCTGCCGATCAGGTGCAGGCATTCATGCTGGCCGAAGCCCCGCGCCTCATCTTTCCCTTTGCCCGCCGGGTGATTGCCGATGCGGTGCGCGACGGCGGTTTCATGCCGCTGTTGCTCGAACCCATTGATTTCCATAGCCTGTTCCTCCAGCAGCAAGCCGCAATGCAGGCGCAGCAGGACGAAGCGGCAGCCGCGGTTGGCGAACCGCTCGGCACCGCTTGAGCAACCCCGCGCCAAGGCCCGGACACTAAGCGATGGGCCTTGTCCGCAATGTATCGACGATTGGCGGGCTGACCCTGGTCAGCCGCTTCCTCGGCATGGCGCGCGACATGTTGATGGCGCGCTATGTCGGGGCGGGCATGGCCGCCGACGCCTTTTTAATCGCGTGGCGGCTGCCCAATTTATTCCGCGCATTGTTTGCCGAAGGCGCCTTTGCCGCCGTCTTTGTCCCCATGTTCAACCGCCATCTGGCGGAGGGGGAGCGCGAGGCGGAGGGGCGCGGCCTTGCCGCTGCGCGTGATTTTGCGGCGCAGATATTGTCCGTCCTGCTGCCCTTTCTGGTCATTTTCACCGGGCTGATGATGCTTGCCGCCGCGCCGATTGTCTGGGCGATGACCGGCGGTTTTCCTGATGGCGGCCCGGAAAAATTCGCGCTGGCGACGACGCTCACCATCATCACCTTTCCCTACCTCGCCCTGATTTCCATCGTCTCGCTGCTCGGCGGGATATTGAACAGTCTGGGGCGTTTCTGGGTCAATGCCGCCGCGCCCATTTTGCTCAACATCTGCATGATTGCCGCTTTGCTGTTTTTCAGGGGGCAAAATGCGGTCGATACGGCGGTGACACAGGCGATAGCGGTCACTGTGTCGGGTGTATTGCAACTGGGCTGGCTGGCAATTGCCTGTCGGCAGGCGGGCATGGGGGTGCGCCCCGGCGTGCCGCGCCTGACCGGGGACGTGAAACGCATGCTTGCGCTCATTGCGCCCGCCGCCATCGGGCAGGGGGCGATCCAGTTCAACCTCCTCATCTCCACCAGCCTTGCCGCGCGTTACCTGCCGCAAGGGGCGGTCAGTTACCTTTATTATGCCGACCGGCTGAACCAATTGCCGCTGGGGCTGATCGGCATCGGGGTGGGCACTGCCATCCTCCCCACCCTGTCGCGCCAGATCGGCGGGGCGGATGGGAAAGCGGCGCATGCGACGCAAAATCGCGCGCTCGAACTGGCGCTATTTCTGGCGCTGCCCGCCGCCATATCCTTGATTGTCGCGGCGCTGCCGATGGTGCGCGGCCTGTTTCAGCATGGTGAATTTACCAACGCCGATGCGCTGGGAACGGCGGGTGCGCTCGCCGCATTTTCGCTGGGGGTCCCGGCCTATGTCCTCATCAAAGTACTGACCCCCGGCTTTTATGCGCGCCACGACACCAAGACGCCGGTGCGCCTCGCGCTCTGGGCGATGCTGGTCAATCTGATCGGCAACCTCATCCTCATCTGGCCGTTGGCGCATGTCGGGGTGGCGCTCGCCACCGCCATATCCGCATGGGTCAATGTCGCGCTGCTCTATGTCACGCTGCATCGGCGCGGTCATTTGGCGCTCGATGCGCGTTTCAAGGCAAAGGCGTGGCGGATGCTGATCGCCAGCATCGCCATGGGCGGGGCGCTGTGGTGGCTGGGCAACAGGCTCGATGCCCAATTGCTGGGTGATTTGTGGAGCCGCATCCTGTGGCTCGGCGCGCTGGTGGCGGGCGGCGGCATCATCTATGCGCTCGCCATCCTCCTCCTCGGCACCTACAGGCTTTCCGAACTATCGTCGCTGCTGCGCCGCCAACCCAAAAAGACGGATTAACCCCCCATGCGTATCGTTTCGGGCATCCAGCCCACCGGCAATCTGCACCTTGGCAATTATCTGGGCGCGATCCGCAACTGGGTGGCAATGCAGGATGATGTGACGGCCAAGGGGGGCGATGCGCTCTATTTCCTTGCCGATCTGCATGCGCTTTCCATGCCGCACGACCCGGCTGAACTGACCAAGGCGACGCTGGAGATGACCGCCGCGCTCGTCGCCTGCGGCATCGACCCTGATCGCGCGATATTGTTCAATCAGGCGCAGGTCGGCGCGCATGGTCAATTGCAATGGTTGCTGAGCGGCACCGCGCGCATGGGCTGGCTGAACCGGATGACCCAGTGGAAGGATAAATCAGGCAAAAACCGCGATGGTGCGTCCGCCGCGCTCTTTACCTACCCAGTGTTACAGGCTGCCGACGTCCTCCTCTATGGGGCAACGCATGTCCCGGTGGGGGAGGATCAGAAACAGCATCTCGAACTGGCGCGCGACATTGCGCAAAGTTTCAACGAACGTTTCGGGGCAACATTCGTCCTGCCCGAACCGATCATCCCGGCAGAGGCGGCGCGGATTATGAGCCTGCGGGACGGCAGCGCCAAAATGTCCAAATCCGACCCCAGCGATATGAGCCGCATCAACCTTGTCGATGATGCAGATGCCATCGCGCAAAAGGTGAAAAAGGCAAAAACCGACCCGCTGCCGATTCCGGACAATGTCGCCGAACTCGCCGGGCGGCCAGAGGCGGCGAACCTCATCGGCATTTTTGCGGCGATCAGCGGGGAAAGTCGCGATGCCGTGCTGGGGCGCTTTGCCGGACAGGGTTTCGGCAGCTTCAAGCCCGCGCTCGCCGATGTGCTGGTTGCCAGCCTGTCGCCGATAAACGCGCGTTTCTGTGCATTGCGCGGCGATGAGGCGGCCCTGCGCGCCATTTTGGCCAAGGGTGCCGAGCGGGCGAGCGCGCTCGCCGTCCCGACATTGGATGCGGCATATAAAGCACTCGGTCTGGTGCGCTAAAACGCGGCGCGTTCAACTGTTGTTCAGCGCGCGGCGCGCATATTTTGGCTGCCAAGCGGCGGTAAATAGCGCATAATGCAGCAGGGCGCATCAGCGCCCCACCCCGTCAGGCATCGGTAAAGGATATGGTCATGCGCGCGCAAAATTGGATCAAAACCACCCTCGCCGCTGTGGCGCTGGGCAGTTTGGCTGCCTGTGCCGCGCCCGCGCTGCGTGCCGATGTGTCGCGCTTTCAGGCCATGCCCGCACCCACGGGGCAAAGCTTTGCCATCGTCGCCAGCGACCCTGCCAATCGCGGTGGGCTGGAATTTGGCCATTATGCCGCGCTGGTTGCCGCTGAAATGACGCGGCTCGGCTATCGCGCCGCCGCGCCGGGTGAAAATGCCGATATGCAGATTTCGCTGGGCTATGGGGTTGATCAAGGGCGCGAACGCGTCGTGCGTTCACCCGGATTTGGCGCCTATGACCCATTTTGGGGGCCGGGCTGGGGTCGTTTTGGCCTTTACAGCCGCCCGGTGATTATCCGCACCCCCAATGGATACCGCTATGCCTATGGCCTCTATGACCCATGGCTATGGGGATCGGGTTTTGGCGATTATGACGATGTGCGCAGCTATACCGTGTATAAAAGCGGCCTCAACCTCGTCATCACGCGCAACGCTTCGGGCGAACGATTGTTCGAAGGCACCGCCGAAGCGGCTTCGCGCAGCAACGATCTGACCGTGCTGGTGCCCAATTTGGTCAGCGCCATGTTCACTGGCTTTCCCGGCAATAATGGCGAAACGGTGCGGATTACGGTTGCCCCGCCCGAACGGCGTCGCTGAACGACGGTATCGAGCGCAGATCAGGCGGTGAGCGCGCGGTGGATGCGGCGGATATCGGTGTCGATGTCCGCGTCATTCTGACGCAGATTTTCGATGGTTTTGACCGCGTGAATCACCGTCGAATGGTCGCGCCCGCCAAAACGCCGCCCAATTTCGGGAAAGCTGCGCGGGGTTAATTCCTTGGCCAGATACATGGCAATCTGACGTGGCCGGGCCAATGTGCGCACCCGGCGGTCGGACAGCAGCGCATTTTTGTCGATACGGTAATGGGCGCATACCGCGCGCTGAATATCCTCTATGGTGATGCGCGCGCGCGACCCCTTGGCGCTTTCGGACAATTTTGCCACCGCGCTGTCGAGTTCGATGGCGCTGTCGGTCAGCGCGGCATGCGCGACCAATTTGTTGAGCGCCCCTTCCAATTCGCGGACATTGCGCGGAAAATGCTGCGCAATCCAGTCGATGACACTGGCGGGCACATCGGCGCCCAATTCGGCGGCCTTGGCTTCCAAAATGGCGACGCGCAATTCCATTTCCGGCGGGTCAATATCGGCTATCAGCCCACCCGCGAGCCGCGACAGGAGGCGCTGTTCAATCCCGTCGAGCCGGTGCGGCAAACGGTCGGCGCTGACCACCAGCCGCCCGCCCGATGCCAAAACTTCATCGATCGTGTGCAAAAATTCGCTCTGCGTCGATTCTTTGCCGATGATGAATTGCAAATCATCGATGGCGAGCAAATCTGCCGCGCGCAACCGCGCCTTGAACGACAGCACATCATTGGCGCGCATCGCCGCGACAAATTCGAGCATGAATTTTTCCGCCGACATCAAGATGATGCAGGCATCAGGATCACGTTCGAGCGTCGCCTGCGCGATGGCGTGGAGCAAGTGGGTTTTGCCCTGCCCCGTTTCACCGCGCAGATAGAGCGGGTGGAATTGCGGGCGTTCTGCCGCTGCCATCCGCCGTGCGGCGCTGGCGGCAAAAAAATTGCTCTTGCCCATCAGAAAGCGCACAAAATTAAGCCGTGGATCGACCATCGGCCGCGCGGCGGGCGGTGCCATGGTGCGCGCGGGCGCATGGACGCTGAGCGGCGCTGCGGGCGCGACAAAGCGCACGCGCGCGATGGCGGGTGCATGGCCGCGCGCGATCAGCAGCAGCCGGTCGCCAAAACGTTCCTCTATATGCTGGGCGGTAAAGGCGCTGGGCGCGACAAGGGTGAGGAGCGTGCCATTGTCATCCAGACTCTGGAAACGGACATGCTTTACCCATTGGTCAAAACTGCGCGCGCCAATGTCGCGGCGCAATTGCCGGGCGATGTCGGACCAAAGCTGCGCGTCCTGCGCGCCGCCGCCCTGTGCATCGTCCGTCCTGTCACGCATTTCCGAATCAACCCCCAATCAGACGCCGCCGATTCCTATCGGTCACGCGCCCATCATTGCCCCCGTCTGCCTGCCCAAAAAGGCCCGCAGCGCGCCAATTTCCGTGCTGCCGCATCGGGGCAGGCAAGCCGAAAACAGCCATATATGGTAGCCCCGCGACCAGCCTTGGCCGACATGCCGCGCGACGCACCCCGTCTAGGGGCCGAAAAGCGAGTCGGGCAAGGGGTGCAGCGCGAAATCGGATGAAATAAAGGGGCTTGACGCGCTATGCTGCGGCTTTCGCAGAAATATTTATTTTCGGACTATTTTTCAACAGCCTATTGCACTGCAACACAGATGGAACAGGGGCGAATCGCGGCACAAGCTTGGCTTTGACACATGGCATGATGCGGCGCGGCAAAAAGGCCGCCCGCAGGGTAGCGAGCGGCCTTTCAAAAACCATATTGCGGGGGATTAACCCAGTGCGTTGAGGCGGCGGGTCAGGCGCGAAAATTTGCGCGCTGCCGTATTTTTGTGGACCACACCCTTGGCAACGCCGCGCGCCAATTCGGGCTGCATCGCCTGCATCGCGGTGGTGGCTTCAGCCTTATCGCCCGCGCCCAGCGCCGTTTCGACCTTTTTGATCAGGGTGCGGATACGCGAAACGCGATTCTTGTTGACGATGGTGCGGCTCGCGTTGCGGCGGATGCGCTTACGGGCCTGGGGCGTATTGGCCATGAAATCCTCAAAGAAAAATGCTGCAAAGAAAATGGGCCGGAAAATCGCGTCCGACCCTTTGTTCGGGGGCGGCGCATAACGGGAAAGCGGCGATTGGTCAAGCGTTGGCGCACCGCAAAAGGCGCCGATTGCCGCTATTTCTGGCATTTGGCGCAGTAAAAACTCGATCGACCCGACTGCACATGGCGCAATATCGGCGCGGCGCAGGCGGGGCATGGCTGATTCGCGCGTCCGTAAACCCGCCAGCTATGGCTGAAATAGCCCAATTCCCCCGTTACCTGCCGATGATCGCGAATGGTGGAGCCGCCAGCGGCGATGGCGTCCGCCAACACCTGCCTTATGGCGGCGACCAGCGGCGTGATATTTTTGCGCGGCACGTCCGCCCCCCGCGTCAGCGGCGATATATGCGCGATATGGAGCGCTTCACAGACATAGATATTACCCAATCCCGCCACAATCGACTGATCGAGCAGCAGATTTTTGATCGGCGCGGCGCGCGCGCGCAGCGCGGCGACGAGGTAGTCGGCAGTGAAATCCGGCCCCAAAGGTTCCGGCCCCAGCGCCGCGAAGGGCGCAAAATCCCCGCCGCCATCCGCTTCCAGCCAATCGACACTGCCAAAGCGGCGCGCATCGTTCAGCGCCAGCCATGTCCCCGCGCTGGTCAACAGGCGCAAATGGTCATGCTTTTCGGCAATTTGCGCATCGATCCGCCAGCGCCCGGACATGCCGAGGTGGAAAATCAACGTCCCCCGATCGCTGCTTATCAGCCCATATTTGGCGCGGCGGCTGAGCGATAGGATGCGCGCACCGGTGAGGCGCTGGCGCAAATCGGCGGGAAAGGGACGGCGCAGCCCATCGCGGCGCAGGTCAACCATCGCCACCTGCTGACCCACCAGATGCGGGGCCAGCCCCTGCACGACGGTTTCGACTTCGGGAAGTTCGGGCATAGGCTTTTTGCCTAGCGATTGCGCCAATGCTTGGCTAGAGCGGGGCGCATGACAAACGCCCCCCAAGATAGCGTCAGCTTTGGCTATGAAAATGTCTCACCTGAGGAAAAGACGCGGCGCGTCGGCGGCGTGTTTTCGAGCGTTGCGGCCAAATATGATGTGATGAACGATGCGATGTCGGGCGGCCTGCACCGGCTGTGGAAGGACAGGTTCGTCCGCCGGGTCAAACCAAGGGCGCATGAATATATCCTCGACATGGCAGGGGGCACCGGCGACATTGCCTTTCGCATGGCTGCACGCGGCGCGCGCGTGATGGTGAGCGATATTAACCCCGACATGCTGGCGGTGGGGGAGGAACGCGCGCCCCAAAAGGCCGCCGCTGCCCATGGCGAAGGCCGGCTCGAATGGCGGGTGCAAAATGCCGAAAGCCTCGACTTTGCGGACAATAGTTTCAACGCCTACACCATCGCCTTTGGCATCCGCAATGTGACGCATATCGACCAGGCATTGGCCGAAGCGCGCCGCGTGTTGAAAAATGGCGGGCGTTTTTGCTGCCTCGAATTTTCGAGCGTCGAATGGCCCGGCCTCAAAGAAGTCTATGATGCCTATTCGCACCATTTGGTGCCGCGTCTGGGCCAAGCAATCGCCGGGGATGCCGATAGTTACCGTTATCTGGTCGAATCGATCCGCCGCTTTCCCCCGATGCGCGAATTCAAGGCGATGATTGAGCGGGCGGGGTTTCGCCACGCGCGCGTCGAACCGATTATGGGCGGGCTGGTCGCCATCCATTCGGGTTGGAAGATCGATTGATGCACATGCCGGGCAAGGATTAACCCGATGGCCGGGGCACCAACCCATATCTGGCGCATGTTGCGCTGGGGGCGGATTTTGGGCCGCTATGGCGCATTGCGCGCGATTGAAACATCCCCGCTCAGCCCGCCGCGTGTGCGCTGGCTGGCGCGGCTGGCCCGATTTGGCAGCTTTGCGCCCAAAGATGCCGATTATGCAGGGGCGTTTCGCGCCATCGGCCCCGCAGCGGTAAAGCTGGGTCAGGCGCTGGCCACCCGCCCCGATGTCATCGGGGTCGAAGCGGCGATGAACCTCCTGACGCTGCAGGATAAATTGCCGCCTTTGCCCTTTGGGGCGATGCAAGGCGCCATCGAACAGGGGTTGGGCGGGCCGATTGCGGCACATTTTGCGCGCTTTGACGAAGTGCCCGTCGGCTCTGCGTCCGTTGCGCAGGTTTATCGTGCGCAAACCCATGATGGCCGCGATGTCGCGGTCAAAGTGCTGCGCCCCGGCGTGCGTGCGCGCTTTTTGGCCGATATTGAAACCTATGGCTGGGCGGCTGCGCATATCGAGGCGCTGGGCGGCGAAGCGGGGCGGCTGCGCCCGCGCGATGTCATCGCCAATTTCAAGCGCTGGACGCTGCGCGAACTGGATTTGCGGCGCGAAGCCGCGTCGGCCAGCGAACTTGCCGAATCTGCCGCCGCTGTCACCGGATATCGCATCCCCACCGTCGATTGGGAACGCACATCGGGCAGCCTGCTCACCATCCAATGGGTTACAGGCACCCCCATTTCGGACGTCGCGGCGCTCCACGCGGCGGGGCATGATGTAAAGGCCATCGCCGCGCGGCTGGTGCAGGCATTTTTGCATCAGGCGGTCAACCACGGCTTTTTCCATGCCGACGCGCATCAAGGCAATTTGCTGATTGATGGTGACGGCAATATTGTCGCGGTCGATTTCGGCATCATGGGGCGGATTGACCGGCAGGCGCGCGTCTGGCTCGCCGAAATCCTCTATGGGTTGATGACCGGCAATTATGACCGCGTCGCCCAAATCCATTTCGACGCGCAATATGTCCCCGCGCACCATGATGTCGCCGAATTTGCCTCCGCCCTGCGCGCGGTGGGCGAACCGATGCGCGGCAAGCCGGTCAAGGAATTGTCGGTCGGGCAGATGCTCGACGGGCTGTTCGCCATAACGCGTGATTTTGACATGGTGACGCAGCCGCACCTCCTCCTCCTCCAGAAAACCATGGTGATGGTGGAGGGGGTGGCGCTCAGCCTCGACCCCGATATCAATATGTGGGACGTGGCGGGGCCGTTCATCAGCGGCTGGATGCGCGATGAATTGGGGCCGGAGGCGAAGCTGGCCGACGCTATCATCCATATATCGCGCACGCTACGCCGCCTGCCCGACATATTGTCGCGGATGGAAGCTGCATTTCCCGCGCCCGGCGGCGCACCGCCGCAATTGCCGCTCGAACCGGTCACCCTCATTTGGCAAGGCGGCTTTTGGGCGCGCGGCTGGCGTTATATGCTGACCGCTTTGGGCGGCGCTGCTGCCGGTGCAGCCGCGCTATATTGGTGGGTGTAGGTCATGCAGGGCAAATCCATCCTCCTCATCATATCGGGCGGGATTGCCGCGTATAAGAGCGCCGAGCTGGTGCGTCTGCTGCGCAAATCGGGGGTGGGGGTAACCTGTGTCCTGACCAACGGCGGCGCGCAATTTGTAACCCCGCTGACGCTCGCCGCACTCAGCGAGAATAAAGTATATAGCGCGCTCTTCGACCTGAAGGATGAGGTGGAGATGGGCCATATCGCGCTGAGCCGCGCCGCAGACCTCCTCCTCATTGCGCCGGCCAGCGCCGATATCCTCGCCAAAATGGCCGCCGGGATGGCGGATGATCTGGCGACCACCCTGTTGCTTGCCACCGACAAGCCGGTGCTTGCCGCACCCGCGATGAATGTGCGCATGTGGCAGCATGCCGCAACCCGGCGCAATGTGGCGCGGCTGCGCGGCGATGGCGTCACCATCATCGAACCCGATGTGGGCGATATGGCGTGCGGGGAATATGGCCCCGGCCGGATGCCCGAACCGGCAGCGCTCGTCACGCATGTGCTGGCGGCATTGGCAGACGGCGCGCCGAGCGCGATGGAGGGGCAGCCCGATTTTGCGGCCGATAATGGCGATGCGCTCCATGGTCGCCACATCCTCATCACCGCAGGGCCAACGCATGAAGCAATCGACCCGGTGCGCTATATTGCCAATAAATCGAGCGGCAAACAGGGTTTTGCAATTGCCGGGGCGGCAGCAGCAGCGGGCGCACGCGTGACATTGGTTGCAGGGCCGGTCAACCTCCCCACCCCGGCGGGCGTCACGCGAATTGATGTGACCAGCGCGCGCGAAATGGCAACAGCGGTCGACGATGCACTGCCCGCCGATGTCGCGATCATGGTCGCCGCCGTCGCCGATTGGCGCGCCGCCGAAATAGCGCCGACCAAGATTAAAAAGGACGGGTCGGGGACTATCCCCCCCCTCCCCCTCACCCAAAATCCCGACATATTGGCGGGGCTGGCTGGGTCACCACGGCGACCCGCCTTGCTGATCGGCTTTGCGGCTGAAACCGACAATGTGATTGCGCATGCTCAGGCGAAGCTGGCGCGCAAGGGGTGCGACTGGATCATTGCCAATGACGTTGCCGCCGACCCGATGGGGGGGGAGATGAACCGCGTCCACATCATCACCGCCGATGGTGTGGACAGTTGGGATCGGCTGTCCAAGGGCGCGGTGGCACGCGCCATCATTGCCAAAATTGCCGATATTTTGCCGGGAACCAAATAATGACCGAACAGCCGAGCATCACCATCGAGCTACAGCGCCTGCCCAATGGCGGCGGATTGCCGCTGCCCAGCTATGCCAGCGCCGGCGCGGCGGGGATGGATGTGGTCGCGGCCGAATCGCTCACCCTGCGGGCGGGCGCGCGTGCCGCCGTCGCCACCGGCTTTGCCATCGCCATCCCCGACGGGTGGGAAGTGCAGGTGCGCCCGCGATCGGGCCTTGCGCTCCACCACGGGATTACCTGCCTCAACAGCCCGGGCACCATCGACAGCGATTATCGGGGGGAAGTGAAAGTCATCCTCGCCAATCTGGGGCAGGAAGATTTTGCGGTAAAGCGCGGCGAACGCATCGCGCAATTGGTGCCGCAGCGCGTCACGCGCGCTGACTTGGCGGAGGTTGCCAGCCTGTCGGCGACCGAACGCGGGGCGGGCGGTTTCGGTTCCACCGGCCGGTAACATGTAATGTTGAGCGATGCCGAACTGGAACGTTATGCGCGCCATATCGTGCTGCGAGAGGTGGGGGCAGCAGGCCAGTTGCGCATTGCAGCGGCACGCATCCTCCTCATCGGGGCGGGCGGCATCGGCTCGATCGTCATCCCCGCACTCGCCGCAGCGGGCGTGGGGGCGATGCGCATTGTCGATGCGGACAGTATCAGCCTCTCCAATCTGCAGCGGCAAAGCCTGTTCACCAGCGGTGATATTGGCCGTGCCAAGGTGGCGGTGGCCGCCGAACGTGTGGCGGCACTCAACCCGCATGTAGCGGTTGAGGTGCTGGAAACCCGCGCCGATGCCGACAATCTGCCGCGCCTGCTCGACGGCATGGATATTGTCATCGACGGCAGCGATAATTTTGCCACCCGCCTGATGGTTTCGGATGCGGCGACCCGCGCGCAGGTGCCGCTGATTTCGGCAGCGATTGCGCAATTTCAGGGGCAGGTCGGCAGTTTTTACGGCTGGCAGGCGGATGCGCCCTGTTACCGCTGCTTCGTTGGCGATGCCCATGACCCCGACGAATGCGATAGTTGCGCCGAACAGGGGGTTTTGGGCGCATTGGTCGCCATGGTCGGCGGCTTGGCGGCGAGTGAGGCTTTGCGCGCGATCGTCGGCTTTGGCGGCGATGCCAAAGGCAAAATCCACATCATCGACGGGCTGGAACCATCGATGCGCGCGATGCGCCTGCCCAAAGACCCGGGCTGCTCCGCCTGCGGCAACGCCACTTCGTAAACCCCATTGCCAATCGGCGCTGCTTGCGTCAGCTTTCCCGTTCGGGGAGCATCGGGGAGTCGTATTGATATGTCCTATCCTATAACCGCCATCGCCACCGCCATATGCGGCCTGCTTTTGCTTATTTTAGCGATAGATACGGTGCGTCAGCGGCTGCGCACGCACACCGCATTTGGCGAAGGGGGTGGCGATGTCCGCCTGATTCAGGCGATGCGCGCGCATGGCAATCTGGCCGAACATGCGCCCATCGCCCTCCTCCTCATTGGTTTGTTGGAGGGGGCGAAGGTCCACCATATGGCGCTGACGGCGGTCGCGGCATTTTTCCTCTTTGCGCGGGCAATGCATGCCTGGGGTCTTTATCTGCCGATCAAGGACAAGCCGCCCGTGCCGCGCCAGATCGGGGTGATCGGCACGTGGCTCAGCCTCGCCACCCTCAGCATCTGGACCTTGGTGACGGTCGCCCGGCTCAATTTTTAACCGCGCATTTGCCGGTCGAAATGGCCGGCAACCACCGCGTCAATTTCGCTGTCGGCAAGGTTGATCTGCCCGTCGAGCGCCAGCATCGACAGGCCATGCACCAGCGCCCATGCGGCGAGCGCGGCGGCGCGCCGCTCCGCAAGGCCCGCCGCATCGGGCAGCAATGCATCAATCCCGCGCCGTAAAGCGGCCATGGCGGGGTGGTTGGCCTCTATCGGTTGGGCCAGCGGGTCGCACGCCACATCCTGCCGCCACATCAGGCGAAACAGCGCCGGGTGCGCCAGCGCAAAGCGCACATAGGCAGCCCCGCTCGCGCAAAAACGCGCCCGCGCACCGCCAGCCCCGGCTGCCGAAGCGGCGACATCCTGCGCGGCGGCCATCGCATCCAAACCCGCCAGCGACAGCGCGGTGAGCAGCGCCGCCTTGTCCGGGAAATGGCGATAGACGGCGGTCGCGCTGACGCCAGTTTCGCGCGCCAATGCCCGCAGCGAGAGCATATCCGCGCTTTGCTGCGAATCGAGCGCCGCCAGCCCCGCCACAATCAGGGCGGGCCGCAAATCCCCATGATGATAGGACGCACGGTTTTTCAGCGTTTCTTCGATGTTGACACTGTTATCATTTTGGCCCATGTTAATGATGTAAACATAAAAAGCCGCCTTGACCAGCCCCGTGCGCGCCCCCCCCGCACGCACCGGCCAAGCGCGATGAGGAGACGACCAATGGCCAGCAAAATGGAGGATGGCATCCGCCATCTCGTCGGCAAGGGGCTGAACGGCCTTGCCACCATCAACCGCAAACGGCTGAAGGCGCCCGACGGCGGCCACCCCTATCTGACCGGCATCCACAAACCGCTCAGCGCGGAAATCACGCTCGATGCGCTGCGCGTTACCGGCACCATTCCGCCCGCGCTGAGCGGGCGCTATCTGCGCAACGGCCCCAACCCGGCGCTGCCGCCCGACCCCGCATCCTACCATTGGTTTGTCGGCGCGGGGATGGTGCATGGCATCGCCATTTCAGATGGCGAGGCAGCTTGGTATCATGCGCGCTGGGTCAAGGGGCGCGAAGCATGCGCGCATCTGTCCATCCCCCTCCCCCCCGGGCACCGGGCGGACAGAAATGATGCGCCCAACACCAATGTCATCGGCATTGGCGCGCGCAATTTCGCGATTGTGGAGGCTGGCGGCATGCCGGTTGAACTGTCGCGCGAATTGGAAACCATCACACACAGCGATTTTGATGGCACGCTCCACCATGCGTTCAGCGCGCACCCGCATTTCTGCCCCGCCACCCGCACCTACCACGCCATTTGTTACAGGGGCGATGTGATGGACCGCGTCTGGCATGTCGTGGTCGATGAAAATGCCCGCGTAATCCGCGAAGAAGCCATATCGGTGCAGCATGGCCCATCCATCCATGATTGTGCCATCACCCGCGACCATGTGCTGGTTTTCGACCTGCCCGTTACCTTTTCCATGGCAAAACTGGTCGCTGGATATCCCTTTCCCTATGCATGGAACGCGCAGCATAAAGCGCGCGTCGGCGTGCTGCGCCGCGATGCGCCGGGGGCAGAGATTATCTGGTGCGAAATTGACCCTTGCTATGTGTTCCACCCCGCCAACGCCTTTGTCGATGCAAATGGCCACATCATCGTCGATGTGGTGACGCATGATAAAATGTTCGCGCGCAGCAATTTTGGCCCCGATAGTGAAAAGAGCCAGTTTGAACGCTGGACGATCGATATGGCGGCGCAAAAAGTGGCGCGGCGCACCATCGATGCGCGGCCACAGGAATTTCCGCGCTATGACGAACGGTTGACCGGCCAGCCATATCGCTATGTCATCACCGTTGCGGCGATGGCGGACGGCGCGGTCAACCTCGACCTCACCGAAACAAAACTGCTGCGCCACGACCTCCACACGGGCGAGACACAGGTGCATGACTTTGGCCCGCACCGGCACCCCGGCGAATTCGTCTTTGTGCCGTCGGGTGACAGCGCGGATGAACTGGATGGCTGGTATGTCGGGCTGGTAATCGACGCGGCCCACGATGCCAGCGAGCTGGCGATAATTTCCGCGCGCAATTTCACCGCAAATCCGGTGGCGACCATCCACCTGCCCCACCGCATCCCGCCCGGTTTCCATGGCAATTGGGTGGCGGATTAGGTGGGATCACGCGTGCACAATTCATCATTCCCGTGCAAACGGGGATCCATCAGCTGAAATAGCGTTTAATCCCTGTTTCGCGAGTGAGGCGCGAAGCGGTCGTGCCCCTGCCAAAGCAGGGGCCTAGAACGAAAGATTCTGCCGTGCCTCACTAGGCTCCTGCTTTCGCAGGAGCACAGAAAAAACGCACCTCCTGCATAAGCCGGAGCGCAAGTTGCATTACGCCAACCATGGCCCTCCCCCATTGGGGGAGGGTTGGGTGGGGGGGCATCGTCATTGCTTGGAGGCGCAGGCGACGCGGTAATCCGCCCCTATATCTCCCCGTCATTCCGGCGAAATATCTCCCCGTCATTCCGGCGAAGGCCGGAATCCAGCGGGCGCAATGCCCACCCCAGTTTGATGAACACCCACCCAAGCATGAAAACACCCACCCAAGCATGAAAACACCCACCCAAGCATGAAAACACCCACCCCCTAACCCCCTCCCGCATGCGGGAGGGGGGATATAATCTCTGATCCGTTCCTATCTCGACCTTCTTGCTTGCCGTGATTTCCGAGCCGTAAAATGTTCCATTTCACTCGAAATCACTTTAGAGAACCACCCATGCCCACCCGCGCAGCAGCTTCACCCCAACCATCCACCGGCGAGCGGCGCGATGCGTCCGCCGATGTGCTGATTTCGGGCGGCGGGCTGGTCGGGCAAGTATTGGCGCTGGCGCTGGCGCGCCACGGCCTAACCAGCATCATGGTCGATCCCGCCGACCCCATCGCCAGCCTTGCCCCGCATTTTGACGGTCGGGCAAGCGCGATTGCCAGCGCACCATGGAAAATGCTGCAAGCCATTGGGCTGGGCGACGCTTTGCGCGCGCACGGATGCCCGATTGAGCGCATCTGGGTTTCGGACGGGCTGCAACCGGGTGAGATTGATTTTGCGCCAGCGGGCGATGAACCGCTGGGCGTGATGTTTGAAAACCGCCAGCTGCGCCGCGCTTTGGCGGAGGGGGTGGCGGCCTGCGATGCGATTGACCTGCGCGCACCGGCCCGCACAGCGCATATCGAACGCGGGCCGAACCGCGTGACGCTGACGCTGGCTGATGGCAGCCGGCTCAGCGCGCCATTGATTGCGGTGTGTGAGGGGCGGGGCAGCGCAACGCGCGATGCAGCGGCCATCCCGCTCGCCCGCTGGTCATACCATCATGGCGCGATGATCGGCGCCTTTGCCCATGCCGAGAGCCATGAAAATGTCGCTTATGAGATTTTCTATCCATCCGGCCCCTTTGCCATTTTGCCGCTGAATGACCTGCCCGACGGCCGCCACCGCAGCGCCTTTGTCTGGTCGGTGGATGAAAGCGATGCCCCTGCCTATATGCGGCTTGGCCCGCGCGGATACCGCGCCGAATTGCTGCGGCTGATGGGCGGGATTTTGGGCGAGGTGGAGGAGATTGCGCCCCGCGCGCTCTTCCCCCTGTCCTTTCAACGCGCAACCCAAATAACCGCTGAACGTATGGCATTGGTTGGCGACAGCGCGCACGCCATCCACCCGATAGCGGGGCAAGGTTTCAACCTTGGCCTGCGCGATGTGGCGGCATTGGTTGAGATTCTGGTCGATGGGGCGCGGCTGGGCATGGATTTGGGCGATGCCCAATTGCTCGAACGCTATAGCCGCTGGCGCGGGCTCGACAATTTGTCGGTCGCCGCCGCCACCGACATTTTAACCCGCCTGTTCGGGGTGCCCGGCAAGGGGGCATCGCTGTTGCGGCGCGCGGGGATGGCGGGGGTGCAGAAACTGCACCCGCTCAAGGGCTTTTTCATGGATGAAGCGCGCGGCGAGGGGGGCGATCTGCCCAAATTATTGTCGGGCGCGCTGGTTTAGCGTTCGCGCGCCACCGCTATTGCAGCGTCACCCGGTCGCCACCATCGCGGCGGCTGGTCATGAAACGCATCATCTGCATTTCCAGTTCAGCGCGCGCGGCCATGCCGGGTGCTTCCAGCAATGCCTGTTTGACGGCCAGGTCAAAGGGCGCGACCTGTGCAATCGCGTTGACGAAACTGGCGTCGTCCAATTGCGCCACCCCGTCCCAATCAACGCGATAACCCAGCCAGATGGTAAAGCGTTTTGCCTCATCCTCCAGCGCGGCGCGCGCGGCGGGGGCGAGCGGCGTTTCATCACCCGCGCCGATCATCTCCACCTGCGCCTGCCGAAACGGGGTCGTGACATCCAGTTCGCGCGCGATACGGAACAGCCCCTCCCCCTCCAGCAATATATTATAGCGCCCATCCTCCAACGCTTCGACATCGGCAATCCGGCCAATGCCCCCCACATCATAGAGCGCGGGGCGCGCGACCTTTGCCTCAGCATCGCGCGGTTGCACCATGCCGATACGCCGGTCGGTCGCCAGCGCGTGGCCGACCATCGCGCGGTAACGTGGTTCAAAAATATGGAGCGGCAGGGACATGCCGGGCAGCAAAATCGCCCCGGCCAGCGGAAATAACGGGGTCGGCCGCGCCGTCATCAACCAAACAACAGGTCGGACAGGCGGCGGCGCTGCGCGCGCGACCAGCCATCCTCCAGCCCCACCGCTTCGAGGAGGGAGAGGAGGCGGGTGCGCGCCGCGCCATCATTCCAGTCGCGATCGGCGGCGATGATGTGGAACAGATTATCCGCCGCCGCATCACGATCCCCCGCTGTCGCCTCCGCCGCCGCAAGGTCGAGCCGCGCCTGATGATCCGCCGGGTCGGCGTGGAGCGCAGCACGCAGCGCCAGCAACTCGGACGGCGGGGGCGCATTGTCAGCCAGCGACAGCGCACTGCGCGCCTGCGCAATCGCTGCATCCTTGGCAAGCTCGGCGGGAACGGCGTTCAGCGCCCCGTGCGCCGCCGCCAGATCCCCCGCCGCGACATGCGCGCGGACAAGGCCCGCATGCGCC
Organism: uncultured Sphingopyxis sp.; assembly: GCA_937957805.1. Taxonomy (GTDB): domain Bacteria; phylum Pseudomonadota; class Alphaproteobacteria; order Sphingomonadales; family Sphingomonadaceae; genus Sphingopyxis. The sequence goes on along the minus strand of CALFXW010000184.1, from coordinate 968 downwards.
GCCGCGCTGGTCGGTGCAATTTCCAGAATCTGCGCGAAAATCGCCGCCGCGCGCGCGCCATCCCCGCTGGCCAGCACTTCTTCACCCATGGCGAGCAGGGGTTCAACCTGTTGTTCCGCCGCCGCCTCTGCACCGGCAATCGGCAATTGGCGCAATATCTGGTCGAGCAATGTCTTAAGCTGCGATTCCGTGCGCGCATTGGTCAGGTCAGCGACCGGCTGCCCCTGAAAAATCGCGTAAACGGTGGGCACCGACTGCACGCGAAACTGGCTGGCGATAAAGCCATTTTCATCGACATTGACCTTGGCCAAGGTCACGCCCTTGCCCGCATATTCGGCGGCGACTTTTTCGAGCACCGGCATCAACTGCTTGCACGGGCCGCACCATTCGGCCCAGAAATCAAGGATGACGAGGCTGGTCATCGACGGTTCGACAACCTCCTGCCGGAAAGCCTCAACCGCTGCCTTTTCCTCTGCACTCAAGCCCAGACTTGCCACAATATTCGCCCTCTTGCATCGCAAAGGGGGCATGGCGCACATGCCGCCCATGGCGGACCGGCGCGCATTTTGCCCCCGAAAATCCCCATATGGGGGCTATGACCGGCGCTGCAAAGCCCCAAAGTGCGGCAAAAGGACAGCGACGCAAATTATCGCAATTTTGCGCTTGCCCAAAGCGGGCGGCGCGTTTAGATGCGCGGCTCTTCCCATGGGGTGCGGCACCGCCTGCCCCCCATTTGGCGCCAGAGCGGGCGTAGCTCAGGGGTAGAGCACAACCTTGCCAAGGTTGGGGTCGAGGGTTCGAATCCCTTCGCCCGCTCCAGTTTTCCTAAACAATTCAATATCTTGAGGTGACTCCACAAGGGTCGCTTTAAGGTGCTTCGCGCCATGGCGTCCACCCGGCGTCCACCGCAACGGGCATTGCTGGCGCACAATAAGCGTTTTTTGGCGGGGAAAGTCTTCCCCTGAGCC
>CALFXW010000183.1 GCA_937957805.1 uncultured Sphingopyxis sp. | reverse complement strand
ATTCTCCCTCCGTTCGTGTCGAGCGAAGTCGAGACACGGGTGAATCTTGTGCCCCGGCGTATGCAGCGGCACAGGTAAGACCCCTCCTGCTTGCGCAGGGGCACTACGCTGGCTTGCGCGAACCTTAGAAACCCCTCTCCCAACCCTCTCCCCTAGGAGGGGAGAGGGCTTTGGTTCGCACATTACCAAAAGTTCATTTGGGTGCGCGTTGGCGCGCGCTTAGCCTGCGCCCCGCCCGCATTGCAGCGGACGTTATTGGTGGGAGGGAAATATGGACGATATGAAATTGGGCGGCGCGTTGGCGCTTGATGATGTGCCGCAAATTGGTGCGGTGGCCGCGCATGGTGCGCATTACAGCCAGACTCAAGCGGGTGGGAATACGATTTTCGACATTGTGGTCACCATCGTCGTCCTCAACCATCCGGGTAGCTGAAGCGCGATGATCATCACGCCGTCGCTGGCGCAATATTTCGCTGATCGCCATGGCGATGCCCAGCGCGAAACAGCGGCGGCAGCGGCAATATGTGCATGGCGCGCGCGCGATGATGTGCGCGCCATCGACGCCTTGCTGGCCCGGTGGGCGCTCCATCCACCCGCCAGCCCCGCCGCGCTGGAGGCGATGCTGGCACCCCATATTGCCGAAGCGGCGTGGGTCGGTGCGCTGGTCACCCATGGGCTTGACCTGCTGCGTGCCGACCCGTTCAACGCCCTGCCGTGCACCATATTGCCGGGGCCGTTGCTGCCCGGCCTCCTCCTCCTCAGCCATGCCGGGGTGACGATGAGCCTGCATGTGGTTGATGCGATGGCGCTGGCCGCCGCCGCGCGGCATGCCCCCGACCCCAATCTGGTGTTTGACGGCGGGTTGAGCGCGATTGCCCATCTGGCGGGTGGTGCCATATCCTGCCGCCGGGCGCGGCGCGGCGCGGGGGATGCGGCGCATGCCCGCATATCCGGGCCGCAAATTTTTGCCCCCGGTGACATTATCGCCATGGACGGGGCGTCAGATGCGGTCAGCATTATCGGCGCCGCGCGCGATGCATTGATGCTGCGTATCTCCATCGGCACGCCAGCGGCTGGCAGCCGCCATTATGCCCATCGACTGTCCGATGGCGCGCGCGTGGCGACCTTGTGCGGTGATGGTGCAGCATCCCGTCTGCTTATTTTGCTGCAATATCTGGGTGCGCGGCACGATGCGATCGACGATGATATGATGGATTTGCTGCGGATATATATGCGCGATGCCGAACCGCAATTGCGCTGGGCGGCGGCGCGACTGGCGCTGGCGCATGACCCGGCGGCGCTGCGCGATGCCATTGCCGATATGGCGATGGCGGATGGCGATGCCGGTGTGCGCGGTGCGGCGGCGGCAACATTGCCGATAATCGATGCGGCGCTATCGGCGCGGCGGGCGGCCTGACATGGCGCGCGAGATTTGCCATGCCGATGCGGCGGACGCCGCCGAACTGGGGGAAGTTATCGACGCGCTCGACCATTTTTCGGGCGATCTGGGGATGGGGGAGGGGGCGGATTTTGCCGGCCATTGGCTGGGCAAGCTATATGGCAATCGCAATTTCCTCCTTTCCCATGTCCTTGATATGTTAAAAGACAGGGGGGCTGGGCAGGCGGCGCGCAACAGCTATGGCGCGCAGGTATTGATGCTCCACCGCCAACCGGGGCGATATTTCATCCGCGTCAATTTCTGGCCCGCCGCCGATGACCCGGTGCTACTGGCCAGCGGGGCAAACCATTATGCCTATCACGAACCGCATGACCATAATTTCGACTTTGTGACATTGGGCTATCATGGGCCGGGGTATCGCAGCCGCTGGTTCACTTATGACAATGGGGGGGTGGCGGGCTATGCGGGTGAACAAGTGGCGTTGCACCCGGCCGAAGAGGGGGGGCTGAGCGCGGGCCGCATCCTCCATTATCGGCGCAGCATCGATGTCCATGAACAATTGCCGCCCGATGCAATGTCGGTCAGCATCAATGTGGTGGCGGAGGATGGCTCGACCCCGTGGCGCGACCAATATTTCTTTGATTTGGGGGCAGGGCGGATCGCCGCACTGCCGACCATCACCCAGGGCGAAATCGCCTTGCGCATGGCGGCGATTTTGGGAGAGGATGGGCGCGATCTGGCGCAGGATTTTGCCCGCCACCACCCATCACACCGCATGCGCTGGCAGGCATGGCGTGCGTTGGGCGCGCAGGCCGAAGGGGCTGAACGGCAATTGCTGTTCGAAGCGGCGAGCGGCGATTCCTCCCCATTGGTGCGCGGCGCGGCAGGCGCAATGTTGCGGCAAATGGAAGGCATCACAAAGACTTAGGAAACAGCGATGATCGCATTGTGCATGGCGGACAGGGTGCTGGGGCGTGAACTGGCGGCAGCGCTGACAATGGGGGGCCATGCGACCAAGCTGCTGCCTGGCTGTCCCCGGCGCTTCGATGATCATTATGATGCGTTTATCATCGAATATAGCGGGCGGCGGGCGGGGCTGGATGCGCGGGTGCGTGGTTGGCGCTACCTTGCGGGTGGGCGGTTACTGTTCTGCCTGCTCAGCCGGGACAGCATCGCCGCGCGGGTGGCGGCGCTCAACGCCGGGGCGGATGATGTGATTGCAACGCCGCCTTCTGGCCATGCCATAAGGGGCGCGGGGGTGGAATTGGTCGCGCGGGTGGGCGCATTGTTGCGCCGGACGGGTGGGGGCGCACATTTGCTCGCGTGCGATGACCTCCATATCGACCTTGTTGCCCGCGCCGTCCACCGCGCGCAACATGCCATCGCCATGCCGCCGCGCGAATTTGATTTGCTCGCCCGACTGGCGCGCACCCCCGACCAGCCGGTGGCGCGGGCCGACCTGCTCCAAAGCGTTTGGCGGATCGGTTTTGACCCCGGCACCAACCGCGTCGATGTCCATGTTGCGCGGTTGCGCCAGCGGATTGATGCGCCCTTTGCCGACCGCCCCAGCCCCCATGCCATGCTGCGCACCTGCAAGGGGGTGGGCTATGCGCTGGTCAGTCGGGCGGGGGCGGCGATTCCCGCCTTTGCAAGCCAATGATTGGCTGGCACTTTTTGCACCATTAGTTGCTTGTGCGCGGCGCAAAATCTGGTCTATGGCCCCATCAATCCGATTAACTAGGGGATAGGGGCGATGGCCGAGAATAAGGATTTTGAAGCGGCGGCGGCAACCTATGCGGGCTTTGTGTCCAAAGGACGTGTCGCGTTGATCGTGGTCGCTGCGGCGGCTTTGCTTGTCATCTTTTTGATCAGCTAAGCCAAGATGGCGACACGCATCGCAGCGCTGGCTGAAAGCGCGGCTGGGGAAAATCGCGTCGCGATCAGCCCCGAAACGGTCAAGAAATATGTCGCGCTGGGGGCCGATGTCGCGGTGGAAAGCGGGGCGGGCGTTGCGGCGGGCATCGCCGATGCCGATTATGCCGCGCAGGGCGCAACCATCGGCAAGCGCGCCGATGTGCTGAAGGGCGCGGGGATTATTCTGTGCGTTGCGCCGCCCGATCCCAAATCGTTAAAGGGCGCGGGGGATGGCGCGTGGCTGGTTGGCGCGCTCAACCCCTTTGGCGCGCGCGATGCAATCGACACCTATGCCAAGGCCGGGCTGGAAGCGCTGGCGATGGAATGGATGCCGCGCATCACCCGTGCGCAATCGATGGACATATTGTCGAGCCAGTCGAATCTGGCGGGGTATAAGGCGGTGTTGATGGCTGCCAACGCCTATGGTCGCGCCTTTCCGATGATGATGACAGCGGCGGGCACGATTACCGCGGCCAAAGCCTTTGTCATGGGGGTGGGCGTTGCCGGGTTACAGGCGATTGCGACCGCGCGGCGTTTGGGCGCGCAGGTTTCGGCAACCGATGTGCGTTCGGCGACCCGCGAACAGATTATGTCCTTGGGCGCAAAGCCGATTTTCGTCGAAAGCGTCGCGGGCATAGAGGGGGAGGGCGCGGGCGGTTACGCCAGCGAAATGTCCGCCGAATATCAGGCGGCGCAGGCCGAATTGGTTTCCGCGCATATCGCCAAACAGGACATTGTCATCACCACTGCGCTCATCCCCGGGCGGCCCGCACCGCGCCTGATTTCCGATGCGCAATTGGCAACGATGCGTAGCGGCAGCGTCATCGTCGATCTGGCCGCCGAAAGCGGCGGTAATGTCGAAGGGGTGGTGGCCGGTGAAACCGTCGTAAAACATGGCGTTACCATCATCGGGGCAAAGAATATCACTTCATTGATGGCGGCCGATGCGTCGGCATTATTCGCGCGCAACCTCTATAATTTCCTGTCGGCTTTCTGGGACAAGGAAGGGGGTGCGCCGGTGCTCGACGATGAAATCGGCAATGCCATCCGCCTGACGCTGGGCGGCAAAATCGTGCATGAAAGGCTGTTGGGGGGCTGAGCCATGGACTTTATCTCTATCCTATCCATTTTCGTCCTCGCCTGTTTTGTCGGCTATTATGTCGTCTGGTCGGTGACGCCTGCGCTGCACACGCCGTTGATGGCGGTGACGAACGCCATTTCCAGCGTGATCATCGTTGGCGCGCTGGTCGCCGCGACGACCGGCTTGGCCAGCCATATTTCGGCGGCGCGCTGGCTGGGGCTGATTGCGGTGGTGCTCGCCAGCATCAATATTTTCGGCGGCTTTGCGGTCACCGAACGCATGCTCGCCATGTATAAGAAAAAGGATAAGTGAGCATGGTGAACCTTATCCTTTCGGCTGCGGGGGCAGAGGCGCAGCATATGATGCCGCCCGCTTGGGCGCTGCTCGCCTACCTAATCGCGGGCATATTATTCATTTTGGCGCTGCGCGGGTTGAGTTCGCCCGCATCCTCCCGCCGGGGGAATCGCGCGGGGATGATCGGCATGTTGATCGCGGTGGCGACGACGATGCTGCTCAAAGCACCGGTCGCGCCGGGGCAGTTTTTGCCCAGCCCAACCGCGGATGATCTGGTGACGCTGGGGCAGATTGTTGCGGCAATCAGCATTGGCGCGATCATCGGCCTGTTTACCGCGCGGCGCATCGCGATGACCGACATGCCGCAATTGGTGGCGGCGTTCCACAGCCTCGTCGGCCTCGCCGCGGTGCTGGTGGCGGCGGCGGCTTTCCTCAGCCCCGCAGCCTTTGGTATCGTGGGTGCGGATGGCGGCATTTTGCCGGTCAGCCGCGTCGAAATGGGGCTGGGCAGCGCAATTGGCGCGATTACTTTTTCCGGATCGGTCATCGCCTTTTTGAAGCTGGCGGGCAAAATGTCGGGCGCGCCGATTTTGCTGCCGCTGCGCCATGTCATCAATTTGGGCACTTTGGCCGCGATTTTGGGGCTGGTCGGCTATTTCACGCAGGATCAGGCGGCATGGGTGTTCTGGACGATCACCATCCTCGCCTTTGCCATCGGTTTCCTGCTGATCATCCCCATCGGCGGGGCCGACATGCCGGTCGTGGTTTCGATGCTCAACAGCTATTCGGGCTGGGCGGCAGCGGCGATGGGTTTCACGCTGCATAACAGCGCGATGATCATCACCGGCGCGCTGGTCGGCTCATCGGGTGCCATCCTCTCCTACATCATGTGTCGCGCGATGAACCGCAGCTTCATCTCGGTCATTGCGGGCGGTTTCGGCGCGGATGCGAGCGCGGGCGGCGGCGAAGCACGTGAACAACGGCCGTGGAAACGCGGCAGTGCGGAGGATGCTGCATTCCTGATGCAACAGGCCGAAAGCGTCATCATCGTGCCGGGATATGGTATGGCGGTGGCACAGGCGCAGCATGCTCTGCGTGAAATGGGTGACATGCTGAAAAAGGCAGGGGTCAGCGTCAAATATGCCATCCACCCCGTCGCCGGGCGGATGCCGGGGCATATGAATGTCCTGCTTGCCGAAGCGAATGTCCCCTATGATGAAGTATTTGAGCTGGAGGATATCAACGCCGAATTTGCGCAGGCTGATGTCGCCTTCATCATCGGGGCGAATGACGTCGTCAATCCGGCGGCAAAGACCGACAAATCATCCCCCATTTACGGCATGCCTGTGTTCGACGTGGACAAGGCCAAGACCGTATTTTTCGTCAAACGGTCGATGGGCGGGGTCGGCTATGCCGGTGTTGATAATGATGTTTTCTATATGGACCAGACGATGATGCTGCTCGCCGATGCCAAGAAAATGTGTGAGGAAATCGTCAAGGCGATGGCGCATTAAGGACGGGCGTCGGCATAGCCGACCAGCGCCACCCGCTGCGGGTGATCAGCGCCCAAAGGGAGAAAAGCTTTGCGCAAATTGGGGTTGATTGGCGGGATTAGCTGGGCAGCAAGCGAGCAATATTACCGCATCCTCAATTTGGAACTGCAACGCCGCGCCGGGGCGGGGTGCAGCGCGCCCTTGGTGATGGACAGCCTGAATTATTGCGATTTGCGCCGCCTGTCGAGCGATGCCGAATGGGCCAATGCGACCGAGATTTTGGTCGCCAGCGCGCACAGGCTGGAGGGGGCGGGGGCCAGCGCGATCATGATTTGCGCCAATTCGATGTACAAGGTGGCGGACGCGGTGCAGGCGGCGATTTCGGTGCCGCTCATCAACATTGTCGATCCCGTCGGGCGGGCGATGCGGGCAGCGGGGGTGGAAACCGCCGCTATTTTGGGGACGCGCAATGTCATGGCCGAACGCTGGTATCGCCAACGGCTGGTCAGCCATGGCGTGTCGCTGTTTCCAGCGGATGAGACGGTAGTCGAGATGGTCGATCGCATCATCTATGACGAATTGATGCAGGGGGAGGTGACCAAGGCGAGCGAGCGCGAATTGCGCAGCCTGATCACCAGCTTCGACCAGCGCGGGGTGGATGCGGTCGCGCTCGCCTCCACCGAATTATCGCTGCTGGTGGATACCGACATCAATATCCTGCCGATTTATGATTCAACCCGCCTCCACGCGATGGAGGGGGTGGCGTGGATGCTGGGCGATATGCCTTAAAGGGCTGCTGTCCCTAATGATGTTTCAGTTGCACCAACCCCTCCGCCACCGCTGCGCGGCGGTTCGCTTCCACATATCGAGGAGGAATTTGGCATTTTGCCGTTCGTGTCGAGCGAAGTCGAGACACGAGCGAAGTCGAGACACGAGCCAAATTTCCCTCGCGCCAAGTCGCCAAGTCGCCAAGAGTTACCGCGACCGTGCGTCGGCAGTGGCCCATCGCCCCACTTGTCATCCCCGCGCGGGCGGGGATCCAGTATAAAAACGCCCGCCCCGTATGAGCACACCCGCACTCCAATCCTTCCCGCACGGGGATGGGAAGTCTCCTTGTGCCTTTAACCACCCGTCGCGTGCAATATGCCCGCATAGCGCCGCCCGACGGGGATGGTCGTGCCATCTGTCAACTGGACTTGCCGCCCGCCGCCCGCCCGCACTTCCACCGCGCGGATGGCGTGTCGCGCGACGGCATAGCTTTTGTGGATGCGCAGAAAATCGCCCGGCAATTCGCCCAACAGTCGGGTCAGCCCCATGGTGACCAGCAAATTGCGCCCGTCGGCGGTCTGCACCTCCACATAGTCATCGGCTGCGCGCAGGCAGATTATATCGCCAACCGCCAGCCTGTGTTCGCGCGACCCGTCTTTTAGGGCGATTATCGGTTCGCCCGCTGCCTCCGCATGGCGCAGCCTGTCCTCCAATTCCGAAATGCGTTGCTGCGCCAGACGGCCGGTGCGCAACATGCCCAATTGTTCGAGGATGCACGCGATAAGCAAAAGCGCGATGACAAAATAATAGCTGCGGTCGAGGAATTGACCCCCTTCACCGGTTATGATGAGCAGCGCCACCGTGCCGATGGCCAGCGCAACACCCGCCGCCTTGTTGCGGGCAATGGGCATGGCCCACAATGCATGCGCGGCTACGGCGAGCATCGCGGCAAGTCCCGCAGCAACCACCATCAGCGTCTTATAATCAAAGCCGGGCTGCCACAGCAGTGCGCCCGCGCAGGCAAGGGCGGTCATGGCGGTGATCCAACCGCGCCGTTCGCGCCAAAACCGTGTGGCCGCCCCGAAACTGAGCGTGAGCGCGCTGGCTGTTGCGAGCAACGCGATGATGACCAGTCGCGCCAAATGCCATGGATAGGGGTAATCGACAAAGCTGCGCGCCACCTCTGTCACGGCTTGCAACGTGCACAAAAACGCGAGAAGCGCTGGCAGAATGGCATGACGTGCGCCGCGCGGCTGAACCCATGCGGCAACCAGAAAATAGGCCAAGCAGACGCCCAACAGGCCCAGCGCGACCAAAGTCGGCAGATAATGGGCGCGACTGGGCAAAACGGGGGTTTCATAGGGGCCTATTTCGATAAGGTGTATCGGCTGGACGAGCGGTGTCCACAAATGGTCGGCGCTGAAACGGATGCGCAGATGATTTTCGCCGACGCGCACCGCATCGCGCGCTATGTCAAAGCTGGCGAAATAACGCCCCGCAACCTCTGCCTGTGCCGCATCGGGCAGATGGCCATTGCTGCCGATGCGCCTGCCGTTCCAATAAACCTCGCTGCTGGCCAATGCTGCAATATGAACGCTGAGCGGTCGGTTGAGCGGCGCCGCGTCCGGCGCGACGATGACCGACCGTTCGATGGTCAACACATGCCCCGGCGTAACATTGTCGCGCGTGTCGATCAGGTCGCATGGCGCGGCTGGTTGATAGCAACTCGCCTCTGCCGCCGCCGGAAACAGCAGCAACGCCAGAAAATAGTGGAGGACGGTTAAGGCGCGGAACATGCGCCAAGGATAGTGCGCCGCCATGCAATTGTCGCGGTATTGCGTGGTCGTTCACCGACAGGTGCGGTCGTTTACCGACCGACCGCGCGTTTCGCCGAATTGAACGGCCATTGGCCGAATGGCGGGCGACAGGCACCGGCGTGACGGTCAAGGGTTTGGCGATGCTGATCGAAAGGAAAGATGATGCCAAAAGTCCCCAAAGCCCGCACCCTCATTGCTGCTAGCCTCTGTTCCTTGTCTGTCATGCCGATTGGCAGCGCCTTTGCACAAACCGCCGCTCCAGACGCACGCGAGTTGTCGGCAACATTGCATGTGGAACCATATGATTTTCGTCTCGCCGATGGCAGCGACCTTGCCGCAGAACGCGGCAGTTTCTTGGTGCCGGAGGATCGAAATGACCCCAATTCGCGGTTGATAACGATCGGTTTTGTGCGCTTTCGTTCGACCAATCCCAACCCTGGTGCGCCAATAATATATCTTGCTGGCGGGCCGGGTGGATCCGGCGTTGATACGGCCCGTGGGCCGCGCCAGCCGATTTTTCTGGCGCTGCGGGCGGTGGCAGATGTCATTGCGCTTGATCAGCGGGGCGTGGGCTTGTCGAACCAATTGCCGCGTTGTCGCGCGCCTGCCGCAATGCCCACCGCGCCGGTGCTGAGCGAGGCCAGTCTGACCGCATATTATCGCCAGACGCTAGGTCACCGACTCATTATGTCGCAACCATATCCTGATTGAGGCGAGTTGGA
>CALFXW010000182.1 GCA_937957805.1 uncultured Sphingopyxis sp. | reverse complement strand
AGCAGGACAAGCACCGCAAAGACCAAAAATACCCCCGACCCAACGGCAATCAGGAAATTGGTGACCATTTCCTGCTGCCATTCATCCGGCCCAAGGGTCAGTCGCGTCACGCCTTGCGGCAGGTTGCGCATCGCGGGCAGCGCATCAATTTTTTCCTGTGCTTCGCCCGAAACATAGGGCTGGCCGGTCGCCGGATTATTGGCAAGGTCGGCCCCAATCGTCAGGCGGCGTTCCAAATTGGTGCGCTGGATGACTGTCGGCCCCGAACCAAAGCTGATTTCGGCCACCGATTTCAACGGCACCGAACCACCGGTTGTCGTGGGCACCGGCAGATTTTCGATGGTGGCAATGTCGCGCCGCGCCGAAGGGTCGAGCGCGACGCGGATCGGTATTTGCCGGTCGGACAGGCTGAATTTGGCGCTATTCTGATCAATATCACCCAAGGTCGCAAGGCGGATGGTCTGTGACAGTGCAGCGGTTGTCACCCCCATCGACGCGGCCAAATCAAGCCGTGGACGGATGGTGATTTCGGGGCGTGCCATGTCGCCATTGACGCGCGGGGCGACCAGTTCGCGCATCCCGCGCATCTGTTCAACAATCGCATTGGCCGCCCGATTGAGCGCGGCAGGGTCGCTGCCCCCCAAAGTGATGCTGAGGTCGCGGCCGGAGAAACCGCCATTTTGCGATGAAAAAGTAACCCGCGCGTCCGCGACATTGGCGAGACGCGGTGACCAATTATTTTCAAACGCGATGCTCGAAATCGGACGGTCTTTTTTGAGCGTCAGGTAAATGCGCGCATTACCCGGGTTGATGTCGGCATAGGCCGCTTCAACCACATTGCTGTCCGCCATCAGCGCATCCTGAACGCGGCGCACGACCTGTTCGGTATGGGTGAGCGTTGTGCCCGGGGTCATTTCGATCCGCACCTGACTATAATCAAAGTCAAGCTCGGGCTGAAATGTGAAGCTGAGCGTTGCAAAGGCGACGATGGTCAGCGCAAAAGCGCCAAGGCCGCATAACATGGTTTTCCAGCGGTTGCGCAGCGTCCATTCCAGCCAATTGACATAGGTTTGCACCCAGCGCGCGCTATGTTCTGCTTCGCCATGTGCTTTCAGGAAATAGGCCGCGATCATGGGTGTGATAAGCCGCGCGACGGCCAAGCTCATCAACACAGCCGCAACGACGGTCAGGCCAAAATTCTTGAAAAACTGCCCCGAAATGCCGGGCATCAGGCCGACCGGCAAAAACACTGCAACAATCGCCATGGTGGTTGCAAGCACCGCCAAACCGATTTCGTCGGCAGCATCAATCGATGCCTGATAGGCGCTTTTGCCCATGCGCATATGGCGCACGATATTTTCAATCTCCACAATCGCGTCATCGACCAGCACACCAGCAACGAGCGATAGCGCCAATAGACTGATTTGATTGAGCGTGAAGCCCATCATTTCCATGAACCAAAAGGCAGGGATTGCTGATAGCGGGATGGCCAGCGCCGAAATTATCGTTGCCCGCCAGTCACGCAGAAACAGGAATACGACAACGACTGCCAGCACCGCCCCTTCCACCATCGAGGTTATCGATGTGTGGTAGTCTGATTTGGTATAACCAACGCTGGAAAATAATTCGCGAAACTGAACCTTGGGGTTTTCGGTGCGGATTTTGGCAAGCTCTGCCTCCACCAGCGCATAAACCGACACATCCGATGCACCCTTGGCGCGGGTGATGGAAAAGGACAGCACCTGCCGTCCGTCCATCAGGGCGAAACTGCGCTGTTCTGCATAAAGGTCGCGGACTTCGGCAACATCCGACAATTTGATTGTTCGCCCACCGCCAATCGAAATCTGCGTGTCGGCCAATTGGTGCGCGCTTCGCGCATTGCCCAAAACGCGCAGCGATTGTTCGGCGCCGGCAATTTCCGCCAGCCCGCCCGCCGCATTGACGTTAACCTGCCGCAATTGCTGGTTGATTTGCGCGGCGGTGACGCCCAGTCCCTGCATCTTGGCCGGGTCCAATATGACACGGATTTCGCGGTTGACCCCGCCTTCGCGGCTGATGGCAGCGACGCCAGCCAGTCCGCGCAAACGCTTGGCAACGACGTCATCAACGAACCAGCTCAGTTCCTCCAGCGTCATGTCCACCGCTTCGGCGGAGATATAGGCGATGGGATCACCCGATGTGTCGATGCGCGATACTTGCGGTTCCAAAATGCCATCGGGCAGGTCGCTGCGGATATTGGAAATGGCATCGCGCACGTCATTGACTGCCCGGTCAATCGGCGTGCCAATGTCAAATTGGATGAACATGTTGGTGCTGCCTTCGCGCACCGATGTGTTAATCTGATCGACCCCGTTGATATTGCGCACCGCCGCTTCGACCTTTTGCGCGACCTGCGTTTCCATTTCGGTTGGCGCCGCGCCAGGCTGCGCGATGAAAACGACCGCGCCGGGAAAATCTATGTCGGGCTGCTGCGTCACGGGCATGCGCGCAAAGCTCATCACCCCCATCAGGGTGAGCGCGACAAACAGCACAATGGGCGGGATGGGGTTGCGAATGGCCCATGCCGAAATATTACGGAAATTCATGGCACTAACGCTCCCATTCGGCAGATATTACGACGGGCGGCGGGCGACAACCTGCCGCACCCGGTCGCCGGGGTTTAAAAATGCACCCGCGCTCACCACGACATGTTCCTGACCGGTCAGGCCTGTCAGGATGGAAACACCCGCATCGCTAACCTGCCCAATGGTCACGGCCACGCGCTGCGCCTTATTCTCACGGTCGATGACATAGACATAGCTGCCCTGTTCATCGTTGAGAACAGCGGATTCGGGCAGCAGCGGCGCGACGGCCGAGCCGGTGACAATCCGCGCTTCGGCAAAACCGCCGGGGCGGATGCCGCTGGCAAAGGACAGCGCAACACGCGCCACACCCTGCCGCGTTTCGGGGTTGATGACCGGCGATAATTGCCAGATTTGCCCCGTGTAGCTTTGCGTGCCGCCAACCGGGGTGACGCTGACCCGTTCGCCCACCGACAATTGCGCCAAATCCCCCTCGGTCACATTGGCGAGCAGTTCCATCTCACCGCCGCGCGCCATGCGGAACAAGACCCCGCTGCCCGCGCTCACGACCTGCCCCGGTTCCACCTGACGGGTGAGAACCAGACCTGCGGCAGGCGCACGAATGTCGAGCCGCCCGATGCGCGCGCGGCTTTGCCCAAATTGGGCGCGGGCAACGCGCACTTGTGCGGCCGCCGCATCGCGGGTTGCGGTCTTGCGTTCCAGATCGGCGGTCGAAACAAAGCCACGCGCGGAAAGCGCGGTTGCACGGTCGAGTTCGGCTTGTGCCAGACGGGCATTCGCCTCTGCCACGCGGATCTGCGCCGACAGCGATTCTGCTTCACCCGCCTGCACCTGACGGTCGATGGTGGCCAGCACCTGACCGGCGGCAACCCATTGGCCCGGTTCGACAAGGACGCGCACGACCTGTCCGCCCTCGCCAGCAACGCCGACCGGCATTTCGCGCCGCGCGGCAAGGTTGCCGGTCGCCGAAATAATGCGTTCCACATTGGTGCGCCCGGGCACCATGACGGTGACGCTGGGGATGCTGTCATCCCCCGCCGCGCCGCCGCTGGCCGCTTCGGTCTGCGCTGCACCGCCACCCGAAAACTGCATCCACGCAAAGAGGAGGACGAGCACCGCCGCAACGGCGGCGGCAATCATTATCCAGCGCCGTTTGCGCGCGCGCGCGGTGTCGATGGTGGCATCCCAATCATCGCCACCGGCGTCTCCCGTCGCGGGGGTGAGGGTTCCGGATTCATAATTCATTGTCTTTATCCTGTCGGCCTGCCGCTTGTTTGTGCGCGCATATCGCCACAATCCCGGCATTGGAGAGCCTTGCTGTATTATCGTAATAAGTCACCACCTGCAAGAGGGGAGCAAGCCATCCCCGGCAGTTGTTGCAAAATTGTCCCTTCTGTCGGGCAGATGGCGCGCGCTATGCCGGATTTGCGCGACCATGCCAAGAAAAACTGTTGTAGACGTAAAGCAAAAGGGGCGGCGCTGCATCGCTGCAACACCGCCCCCTTACTGCAAAAAATGAAAATTTTAACGCACGCTGCCGCGCCGGATGAGGTTGATGATGCCGAGCAGCACGACCGCGCCCGCCAAACCGACGAGGATGGAGGGGATGTCGATGCCGTCGCGCAGCCCCATGCCACCCATGCCGAAAAAGGCACCGGCGGCCCATTTGCCGAGCAGCGAGCCGACGCAACCGACGACGATGTTGAGGAAAATGCCCTGTTGCGCGTCGGTATTCATGATTTTGCTGGCGATCCAGCCAATCAGGCCGCCGACGATCAATGCGATAATGAAGCTAATCATCTTACTCTCCCCATTTGGGTGTTCCATAAGGTGCGGGTCAATGCGACCGGACGGGCAAAGAGGAACATGGCCAGCGAGCAAAGACAAGAAAAAAGCTTAAACGCGTTGAAACCATGGGCAAAACACCATGCAAAAACGGCGCCGGAAAACTTCCCGACGCCGCCTGATTGCGGCCAGCGCGTTGATTCAAAAACGCTGTTGGCGTTCGTATAAATCGCGATACTGGCGGATGCGCGTGACGCGCAGCCCCGGCATACCGGCGCGATCAATCGCGCGCTGCCAACCGGCAAATTCCTCCAGCGTCAAACTATAGCGTTCGCACGCTTCATCAACGCTGAGCAAGCCGCCATTGACCGCGGCCACCACCTCCGCCTTGCGGCGAACGACCCAGCGGGTCGTGCTGGGCGGTGGCAGCGAATCGAGCGTCAGCGATTCGCCCAAGGGGCCAATCACTCGGTCGGGTCGGAAGTTCTGATTCTCGTTCATGCGAACCTCTGTTGTGCTGAACTGGGGGTCAATTCAGCGAATAGAGGGGTAGATAGGTCAGCGGATTGAACATCGGCTGAAACCGCATGGTTAATGGGCAGGTAAGACGAATTTTTTGTAGCTGCCGCAATATGATGCGGGGTTGCGCCCAAAAAGCTGCCGCGCCCGCCGGTGAGCGCTGCGTCGCCGATATCGCTATCGCCGGTGCTTTGGGGGGCTTGATTCAATGCGATGACAGTGGGCAGCGCGTTTTGACGCATGGCGATGAGGACGCGCAGCATGTCAAAATCGACGCGCGCCAGACTGCCATGTGCGGCCTTGTCCAACAGGGGGGGGTGATTCCATTGCATGGATACCGCCCTAAACGACAAGCAGCTAAGGCCCGGTAAAGACGCAATTTACGGCCCATTAGCACAGGTTAAGCGCCGTTCACTCCGCTGAACTGGCGCTTTGCGGCAAAGACGCTTAAGGCGCGGCCCCATGCAGGCAGATTTTCAACTGGGTGCCGATTTAACCGGGCGGCGGATTGTCGTCGCCATGTCGGGCGGTGTGGATTCAAGCGTGGTTGCCGCGCTTGCCGCGCGTTCGGGCGCCGATGTCATCGGCATTACGCTGCGCCTGTATGACAGCGATGGCGCGCCGCGCCGCGCGGGCGCGTGCTGCGCGGGGCAGGATATTCGCGATGCGGCACAGGTCGCGCAGCGGCTGGGTTTTGTTCACCATGTTGTCGACCATGTCAGCGCCTTTCGTCAGGCGGTGGTCGAACAATTTGCCGATGATTATCTGGCCGGGCGCACCCCCATCCCCTGCGTGCGCTGCAATATGGGGCCAAAGTTCACCGATCTCCTCTCCATCGCGCGCGATCTGGGTGGGGATTGTCTGGCGACCGGCCATTATGTCCGCCGCATCATGGGGACGGGCGGCGTGGAAATGCACCGCGCAATCGACCCGGCGCGCGACCAGAGCTATTTCCTCTTTGCAACGACGCTGGGTCAGCTTGACTATCTGCGCTTTCCGCTGGGCAATATGCCCAAGACAGAAGTGCGCCGCATCGCGGGGGAATTGGGGCTGGGGATTGCCGCCAAACCCGACAGTCAGGACATTTGTTTCGTCCCCAATGGCGATTATGCCAGCGTCGTGCGCCGCGTGCGGCCCGACGGCATTCGGGCAGGGCATATCGTTAATGAAGCGGGCGATGTGCTGGGCAACCATCAGGGCATCATCCATTTTACCGTTGGCCAGCGGCGCGGGCTGGAAATCGGCGGTCTGGCCGAACCGCTCTATGTATTGCGGCTCGATGCGGCGCGCGATGAAGTGGTGGTCGGCCCGCGCGCGGCGCTGGCGGTTGGCGCGGCGCGGCTGGTCGATTGCAATATGCTGGCGGATGCAACCAACCGACCGCTCGCTGCAAAAGTGCGCTCGCTCGCCAAACCGGCGGCAGCGCGTTTTGATGGCACATGGCTGCACTTTGCCGAGCCTGAATATGGCGTTGCGCCGGGGCAGGCGGCGGTGCTCTATGACGGGGACAGGGTGGTTGGCGGCGGCTGGATTGCCGAAACTAGATAGGGCGTCGTGAACGCAAAATATTCGTGTCGGGCGAAGTTGAGACACAAGTGCAATTGGTTCGCGCCAAGACGCCCCAAGCTACTTCGCCGCCAA
>CALFXW010000181.1 GCA_937957805.1 uncultured Sphingopyxis sp. | reverse complement strand
CAGCGGGCTCCGGCGGAACCGCGGGCGCGACGGCCGCTCACGGCAAGAGGGAGCTCGGCGGGGAAGGCCATAAGGCGTGGAAGTGGTGTACCGGTCCGTGGCCCGCTGCCGTAGCGGGCGCGCCGTCTTCGGCGGAAGCGCCCGGCGGCCTTGTCCCGAGCTCTTGCCAGAGGCTGTCGGCGGCGGCGATCGCCGCGCTGACGTAGCGTTTGGCAGAGCGCGCGGCGGCGGTGAGCTCCAGCCCGTGAGCCAGCCCGGCAGCCAGCGCGGCCGCGAACGTGCAGCCGGTGCCGTGCGTGCTGCCAGTGTCGATACGCGGCGCGTCCCAGCGGGCGACCTCCCCCGCATCGGTCAACAACCGATCCGTGACAAGCTCGCCCTCGGCATGGCCACCCTTTGCCAGCAGCGCGCAGCCATGCGCCAGTGCCCGCTCCGTTCCGCCCAGCGCCTCCAGTTCGGGCAAATTAGGCGTCATCAGCGTGGCAAAGGGGAGGATGCGTGCGCAAATGGCGTCGAGCGCTGCATCGTCGATCAGCCGCGCGCCGCTGGTCGCGACTATCACCGGATCGACAACGACCGGCACGGGATAGGGGCGGGCTTCGCGGCCATGGCTGATGGCCAACCGCTCCCTCGCCGCCAGTAACATGCCGCCGATGGCGCTGGCGCAATCAGCGGTGGGCACCATGCCGATCTTGATCGCGTCGACGCCGATATCCTCAATGCACGACGCCATCTGGGCCATCACCATGTCGGGATCGACCAGCGACACGTCCTGCACGCCCAGCGTATTTTGCGCGGTAATCGCGGTAATCGCGCTCATCGCAAAACCGCCAAGCATGGTGACAGTCTTAATGTCCGCCTGCACCCCCGCGCCGCCGCCCGAATCCGACCCGGCGATGATGAGGATGCGCGATGTCACCCCTTGAACCGCCGCTGGGTGGAGGCGGGGTGCTTGGCCAGATTTTCGCGCGAACGGATCGGCCTGTCCAGCAAATCGCCGCCGCAATTGGGGCAGATTTCGTCCAGCTTGTCGGCGCAATTGGCGCAAAATGTACATTCAAAACTACAGATGAAGGCACCATGTAAATGGCCGGGCAAATCCACCCCGCAGCGTTCACAATCGGGCCGCATTTCCAAACTCATTTCAAAACCTCCTCAACTGCGCCGCAAATATCGGCGACTACTTGTTCGACCAATGCGCCATCATCCCCCTCCGCCATCACGCGGATTTTGGGTTCGGTGCCCGACGCCCGGATGACGAGGCGACCACTGACGGCGAGCCGCGCTTCACCATCGGCAATCGCGGCCTTGACCGCCGCTGTATCGAGCGGGTTTTCACCGCGCGGGTAAATGACGTTGCGCAAAATTTGCGGCACGGGTTCGAATTGGCGCAGAAAATCGCTGGCGCATTGCCCCGCATCCATCATCGCGGCGAGCAATTGCAATGCCGCCATCGTGCCATCGCCGGTCGTCGCATGATCGGCCAAAATCATATGGCCCGATTGCTCACCCCCGACATTATAGCCGCCCTTGCGCATCGCTTCGAGCACATAACGGTCGCCAACCTTTGTCCGTTCGAGCCGCAGCCCCTCTGCCGTCAGACGCCGTTCCAGCCCCAGATTGGACATGACCGTCGCCACCACCCCGCCGCCGCGCAAACGGCCCGCGCGGTGCCAGCTAATGCCAATCGCCGCCATAATCTGGTCGCCATCGATAATTTGGCCATGTTCATCGACAATGATCAGCCGGTCGGCATCCCCATCCAACGCGATGCCGATGTCCGCGCCCGATGATACCACGGTTTCCTGCAATAATTGGGGGTGGGTGGAGCCGCATTTATCGTTGATGTTTCGGCCGTTGGGCGAAACGCCGACCGCCACAACCTCTGCCCCCAATTCCCACAAAGCGGTGGGGCTGCTGTTATATGCCGCCCCATTGGCGCAATCGATCGCGATTTTCAGGCCGTCGAGCCGGATATGTTCGGGCAGGCTGGCCTTTACCGCATGGATGTACCGCCCGCGCGCATCCTCTATCCGCCGCGCGCGGCCGATATCGGCGGGCTGGGCCAGCGGAACGTCGCCATCAATCAGCGTACCAATTGCCGCCTCGTCACTGTCGGACAATTTATAGCCGTCTGGCCCGAATAATTTAATCCCATTGTCCATATAGGGATTGTGG